>NZ_JBICIT010000009.1:0-280030 GCF_043102245.1 Pseudomonas sp. zbq_18
CATCGGATTTTCGGGGAGCCCGGCTTTGGACGAAATGCTTAAGTGAACAGCATTACGGCAATTGCCGGGCTTTCTCGTTAGGCAGGCCGATCAGCTCGACAGGTAGGACGAGCGCGTCAGCCCCAGGCGCAGCGCATCGAGGTACTGGGTACGCTCGGCGGCACTGAGCTTGGCGCCGGCCACCTTGTCACGGTAGTAGGTCATCAGCTCCTCGGGCGACAGGTGCACGTAGCGCAGCATGTCCTCGATGGTGTCGTGGGTCTCGATACCGGTGTGGTAGGCGGTGCCATCCGGACGCTGGTGGATGTTCACCGAGTCGGTGTCGCCGAACAGGTTGTGCATGTCGCCGAGGATTTCCTGGTAGGCGCCCACCAGGAAGACGCCCAGCACATAGTCCTCGCCCTCGCGCACTTCATGCACCGGCAGGCTGGTCTCGATCGACTGCTCGTCGACGTACTGGCGGATCTTGCCATCGGAGTCACAGGTCAGGTCCTGCAGCACGGCGCGACGCAGTGGCTCCTCTTGCAGACGGGTCAGCGGCAGGATCGGCAGGATCTGGCCGATGGCCCAGGTGTCCGGCAGGCTCTGGAACACCGAGAAGTTGCAGATGTACTTGTCCGCCATCTTGTCGTTGAGTTCGTCGAGCAGCGCGCGGTGCGAACGCTGACGCGCCTTGAGCTGGTTGTGCAGGCGGCGGCAGATGGCGAAGTAGCACTGCTCGGCCAGCGCCTTCTCGGCCAGCGACAGCTTGCCCGCCGAATACTGCGCCGCCACTTCCTCGATGTAGTGCGTCGCGCGCCAGTAACTCTCGGCGACCATTTCCGGGTCGGTGTCACCGAGCAGTTCGATCAACGCCTGCAGCACTTCAGGCTGCTCGACGGCCGGATCGATCTGCGGCACCTCATCGTTGTGCTTCTCCACATCGGTCACCTGCACCACCAGCACCGCATGGTGCGCGGTCATCGCCCGGCCGCTCTCGGAGAAGATGTGCGGGTGCGGAATGTCCTGGCGATCGCAGAACTCCTTGAGCATATCGACCACCGCGTCGGCGTAGTCCGACATGTCGTAGTTGATCGAACTGGCGCTGCGCGAGTGGGTGCCGTCGTAGTCCACGCCCAGGCCGCCGCCGACGTCGATATGGTCGACCGGCAGGCCCAGCGCACGCAGCTCGCCGTAGTAGCGGATGGCCTCGCGGAAGCCCTTGCGGTAGTCGGCGATGTTGGCGATCTGCGAGCCCATGTGGAAGTGCAGCAGACGGATGCCCTGGTCCAGGCCAGCCTTCTTGAAGCGCTCGACCACGGCGAGGATCTGCGCGGCGGAGAGGCCGAACTTGGACTTCTCGCCGCCGGTGTCGGCCCACTTGGAGGACGCCAGCGACGACAGGCGCACGCGCAGACCGATCTGCGGAGCGACCTTGAGTTCGGCCGCCACGTCGATGACGAACTGCACTTCGGATTCCTTCTCGATCACGATGAACACGTTGTGACCGAGCTTCTGCCCCATCAGCGCCAGGCGGATGAACTCACGATCCTTGTAGCCGTTGCAGACGATGGTGCCGCCCTTCGGCGCCAGCGCCAGCACCGCCATCAGCTCCGGCTTGGAGCCGGCTTCCAGGCCGATGGAGACGTCCTGGGTGGCGATGATGTTTTCCACCACCGCTTCCTGCTGGTTGACCTTGATCGGGTACAGCGCGGTGTAGCGATTGCCGTACTCCAGACGCGCGATGCTGGCATCGAAGGCGCTGGTCAGCTGGCGCACGCGGTATTGCAGGATGTCCGGGAAACGCACCAGCAGCGGCAGCGACAGGCCGCTCTCGCGCAGGCCGTCGAGCTGGCCGTAGAGGTCGATCGGCGCGCTGTCCGGGCCGTTGGGACGCACCTCGACACGACCCTCGTCATTGATCGAGAAGAAGCCGGCGCCCCAGTGGCGAATGCCGTATACGCTGCGGCTGTCCGCAACTGTCCATTGGCTGCCGTCGTCTTTGCGTGTGCGTCTTGCGGCCATCGAGGTCTCCCTGTAGCGAGGTAAAGGCTGCCGCCCATGGGGCCGCAGATGTAAGCCATGGATATGACGATTACAGGTGCATGGACTGCACCCGCTTGCGAGAAGTTTAGAAAAGCCCGGCTCAGCCGCCGGATTTCTTGGTCTTGAAGCCGCGTTTGCCGAGTTCTTCGAGGAGCAGTTCGACCATGTCGCCCTGAATCTCGATGACGCCGTCCTTCAATCCACCGCCGCAGCCACAGCGCTTCTTCAGCGCACTGGCCAGCTCTTTCAGCTCGGCTTCGGCCAGGGGCACACCGCTGATGGTGGTGACGGTCTTGCCGCCACGGCCCTTGGTTTCGCGGCGCACACGGGCGATGCCGTCGCCTTCGGGAATGAGGGTTTTCTTGCAGATGCAGGCATCCACCGGCTGGCTGCACTCGGGACAGTGCCGACCGCTGTCGGTGGAATAGACGAGACCGCCGAGGGCGGATAACGACGAAGCTTTCTTGACCACCGGCAGGTCCTCGTAGGGGTCAGGATAGCGACTGGCCGGCATGGGCCGACCGCGAAGCCCCACTCAGGCAGGGGCAGCGCTACCGGGCAGGCGCCCGGGTTCAGAGGGGGCGCAGTGTAAGGGCAAAAACCCTTCGTGCTAAGTCCAAAATTGCGCCATTGGCCGACGGATTGGCGACCCCGTGCGGCATCGCAAACAAGGCGCATGGAAATACTGCACAAAACCAGAGCCTGCGCGGGTTTGAGCCTACGTCCGATTGGCCAGATACAAACGCAAGGCCTGCAGCGAATCCGGGCAATACGGCTTTTCCAGCGCATCGACCAGCGCCTGCTGCGGCGGGATGAAACGCGCCTCCAGCACCTCCTCTGGCTGCAGCACCAGCGGCGCGTCGGAGACCGCCGAAAACACCGCGCACCACAGGCGGTTATCCGGCTGATCAAAGAAGAAGCGCCCCTGCTCGTGCAATACCACCCCGGCGACGCCCAGCTCCTCGTGCAATTCGCGAGCGGCGGAGACGGCGTAGCTCTCGCCCTCACCGACCATGCCGCCGGCCGCCACATCCCAGTAGCCGGGATAAATGGCCTTGCTCAGGGTGCGTCGATGCACGCACAGCTCGCCAGCGGAGTTGAACAAGAGAATGAAGGTGCCGCGGCCGATCAGTCCGCGCTGTCGCAGCTCGGCACGGGGCAGGCTGCCGAGCAAGCCATCCTGTTCATCGACCCAGGCAATACGCTCGGCATCGGAGGCGGCGCGGTGGGCCGCCTCGCGGGCGCTGATGGCCATCAGCCCTGGCTCAGCAGGGTGCGCAGGTCGATGATCGCGGCATTGGCGCGGGAAATGTAGTTGGCCATCACCAGCGAGTGGTTGGCCAGCACGCCATAGCCGCTGCCATTGAGCACCATCGGGCTCCACAGCGGCTCCTGGGCCGCCTCCAGCTCACGGATGATCTGCCGCACGCTGATGGTGGCGTTCTTCTTGGCCAGCACGTCGGCGAAGTCCACCTCGATGGCACGCAGCATGTGCGACAGCGCCCAGGCCTGACCACGCGCCTCGTAGAACACATTGTCGATCTGCATCCAGGGGGTCTTCACTTCCTCTTCGCGCACCGGCACGGTTTCGCCTTCCGGCACCGCGCGGTCGCCCTGCAGGTCGGTGTTCAGGCGCACCCGCCCAACACTGGCCGACAGGCGCTGCGACAGCGAGCCCAGACGCGTGGCGACATCACCCAGCCAGTTGTTGAGGTTGTCGGCGCGGGTATAGAACTGCGCATTGGGCTGGCCCGGATCGGCCAGGCGCCCCAGGTAGCGATCCAGCGACTTGATGCCCTCCTTGTATTCAGCCTCGGAGGCCGGCAGGGCCCAGCTCTTGTTGTCGAAGTTGAAGCGCGGCTCGGCCTTGGCCAGGTCCGGGTCCTCGGTGGACTGCGACTGCGAGCGGGCGAAATCCTTGCGCATGGCACGCGACAGGTCACGTACCTGCACCAGCACGCCGTATTCCCAGGCGGGCATGTTGTCCAGCCACAGACCCGGCGGGGCGACATCGTTGGACAGGTAGCCACCGGGCTTGTCCAACAGGGTCTGCGCCACCTGCTTCAGGGTTTCCACCGTGGTGTAACCGTTGACCAGCTGCCGCTGGGCCTGCTCGGCAGCCGCCTGAGAGCGTTGCTGCACGGGAAACAGATCGGGCTCCTGGCTCCACCACCAGCCCACCAGCAACGCGACCAGCAGGTAGATGCCGAGCAGGCTGCCCAGCACGCGGCCGAACCAGCGGCCACCGAAGTAGCTGCGGGCATCGTCGACTCGGTCATCGACATTGCCACGCAGCTCATCTGCACTCTTCTTCCAATCCAACATGGTCTTGTCCTTGATCAACTCGTTGATTCATCCGACCCATACAGGGCCGATAGGTGCCCAGCACTATAAGTGAAGCGCAGGAACGTCGCAGTGGCGGATTGGTACGACAGAGGGCAAAACAGCCAAATGGTGGAAATCTGGCGTCAAATGAACGAAGGTTGTAGTACAAAACATAACCAGTGGTAGCATGAGGCCATCATCGGCCCCGCAGGCCAATCCATGATCGACCACATAACTGCCATGTCCGAGCCAGAAGATCCCAGTCGCGACCGCCTCAAGCAGCACTTCGCCAAGCGCGTCATCCATCAGGCGCGCCAGGTGCTGGAAGTCTGGCAGCGTCTGCAACAGGGCGAGTGGGACACCACCGTGATGGCCGAACTGCTGGAGGCCAACGTCGGTCTGCTGCGTTATGCCGAGCGCTTCGAACAGGCGCTGCACATTCAACTGGCCCGTTCCATCGGTCACTGTCTGGAAGCCGTGGAGGCCAATCGCGGCCGCCTGACCAGCCCGCTGATCACCGAACTCAACCAGTTGATGCAGCGCCTGTCGCGTACTGGCCTGCGCCATGGCGACCACTACGAGCAGACCTTCCTGCCACCCCTGCGCAAGCCGGTATACCTGGCCCTGCAGGATCAGGAGCGCGCCCAGCGCCTGGCCCAGCAACTCGAGTTCTTTGGCCTCAGCGCACAGGCACTGGACAGCGCCAGCGCCTTCCGCGCCGCCATGGCCGAGCGCCACCCCTCAGCCATCCTGATGGAGGTCGACTTCGCCGGCCCCGGCCAGGGCATGGCGCTGGCCACTGAGGCCCAGCAGGGCCTGGAGCAGAAACTGCCGCTGTTGTTCTTCAGCCATGAGGATGTCGATACCCCGACCCGCCTGGCCGCCGTGCGCGCCGGCGGTCAGGAGTTCTTCACCGGCGCCCTGGATGCCTCGGGCCTGATCGAGCGCATCGAAGTGCTGACCAACGTGGTGCAGTACGAACCCTACAAGGTGCTGATCGTCGACGACTCGCGGGCACAGGCCACGCATACCGAGCGCGTGCTGAACAGTGCCGGCATCGTCACCCGCACCCTGATCGAGCCGATCCAGGCCATGACCGAGCTGGCCGATTTCCAGCCGGACCTGATCATCCTCGACATGTACATGCCGGACTGCAGCGGCACCGAACTGGCCAAGGTCATCCGCCACAACGACCGTTATGTCAGCGTGCCGATCATCTACCTGTCCGCCGAAGATGACCTGGACAAGCAACTGGACGCCATGAGCGAAGGCGGCGACGACTTCCTCACCAAACCGATCAAGCCGCGCCACCTGATCGCCACCGTGCGCAACCGCGCGGCGCGGGCGCGCAACCTCAAGGCACGCATGGTGCGCGACAGCCTGACCGGACTGTTCAACCACACCCACACCCTGCAGCTGCTGGAAGATGCACGCTTTCGCGCCCGTCGCGATGGCCAACCGCTGAGCTTCGCGATGATCGACATCGACCACTTCAAGAAGGTCAACGACACCTACGGCCACCCCATGGGCGACCGGGTCATCAAGAGCCTGGCGCTGTTCCTCAAGCAGCGCCTGCGCAAGACCGACCATATCGGCCGCTACGGTGGCGAGGAATTCGCCGTGGTCCTGCCGGACACCGACGCCGCCACCGCGGCCAAGGTGCTCGACGAGATCCGCCGGCGCTTCGCCGAGATCCACTACCCGGCACAACCCCAGGACCTGTCCTGCACCTTCAGCTGCGGCATTGCCGAACTGCGCGAGGGTCTGGACGGCAACGGCCTGTCGAAGAACGCCGACGAGGCGCTCTACGTCGCCAAACGCGGCGGACGCAACCGGGTGGAAATTCATCTTGGTCAAGCGTGAACCGCGTCACGCTGTCACAAAGACTTAACCAAATCGCAATAACCTGCGGGCACCGTTTTCAGCAGTTCCGGTGTCCGCAATGCGCCTCAAGCAACTCACCAACCTGTCCACCACGCTACTGGTCTGCGCCTGCCTGATGCTTGGAGGCACGCTCTGGTGGTCGGAAAAGGCGCTGGAGCAGCCCTACCTGCTGATGCAGCGCTACCTGAGCCTGTCGCAACAATTCCAGCAGCAGGTCGCCAGCAACATCCAGGCCTACCTGAGCACAGGCGATGCCCTGCGTCATCGCCAGGCCCTGGAGTCCATTGGCGCGCTCGAAAGCCAGCTCGACGAGATCCCCAGCCAACTGGCCGAGCAGCTGCGCCCGAGCCTGAACCAGCTGAGCCAGTTCGTCGCCAGTGATCTACTGGCCGCCGGCAAGCTGGCCGGCGACCCTCAGGGCCTGCTGCTGCAAGCCGAGCGGGAAATCGGCGGGGCCCTCGAGCAACTCGACAGCTACGCCGCCGACAGCGGCAACGCGCAGGCAGCCGAGTACCGTCAACCGCTGTTCCAGGCTGCACAGCACCTGACCCGCCTGGGACACGCCCGTGGCAAGCTGGTCGCCAGCGGCCGCGAGGAGCTGGCCGAGGATGTCCAACGCGAGCAACAGACACTGACTCAGCTGGCTGCACGGATCGACGCCCTGCCGCTGCTCGGCGTGGCAGAAGAAGCCTCGACCGGTGACAGCTTTGCCGCCCTGCTCGGCCTGGCCAACGACAGCGAGCGACAGCAGGCCGAAGACAAAGGCATCGCCCTCAAACGCGAGCTGGCCAGCCTGATCAAGCGCTACCCCAGCGAGCTGGAGCGCACCCGCACGCTGATCCGCCAGCGCGCCGAACTGGCAGCCAACAGCAGCGCCCGAATCGCCGACCTGCAGCAGGCTCTGGCCGCCCTGGAGCCCGCCGTGCGTGCAGAACATGGCCGCATCCAGGGCGAAGTACGCCTGCTGCAGGGTCTGGTGATCGGCCTGATCCTGCTGATCGCCCTCGGCCTGGACCGGATCCAGCGCCGGCTGAGCACGGTGCTCAGCCACCTGGCGCCATCCCTGTCGACCTGGGCTGCCGGCAACTTCGCTGCCGAGGTGAAGATCCACACCCGCACCCGGGAAATGCGTGACATCGAGGAGTCCCTCAATCATCTGCGCCGCTACCTGGTGGAGCTGGTCGGCACCATTCACCAGCACGCCGGCGAAGTGGCCGGCACGAGCCAAACCCTGGCCGAACTGAGCCAGGGCCTGCACGGTGGCGCCGAGCGCCAGCTGGCCGATACGGCGCAGATTCGCGATGCCCTGGGCGAGTTGGAGGCCACCATCGGCCAGGTCGCCGACGACGCCAGCCAGGCCGCCGAGGCCAGCCGGGCTGCCAGCCAGGCGGTGGAACAGGGCCAACGAGTTATCGAACAGAGCCTCACCGGCCTGCATGCGCTGGTTGGCGAAGTGCAGGGCAACGCTCAGTCCATCGAGCAGTTGGCCGCCGAAACCGCCACCATCGGCTCGGTGCTGACGGTCATCCGCGGCGTGGCCGAGCAAACCAACCTGCTCGCGCTCAACGCCGCCATCGAGGCCGCCCGCGCCGGCGAGATGGGCCGTGGCTTCGCCGTGGTCGCCGACGAGGTGCGCTCACTGGCGCAACGCACCAGCGGCGCCACCGACGAAATCCAGGAGCTGATCGCGCGCCTGCAGCAGGCCGCGCAGCAGTCGGTGGCGGCCATGCGCGCCCAGGTCGAACATGCCGAAGCCACCGCCAGCCAGGCCGAGCAGGCCGATGGCGCTCTGGATGAAGTGGTGGTCGCCATTCGCACCATCGCCAGCATGGCCGAACGCATTGCCGAAGCCACCGCCCAGCAGGGCGGCACGGCCAGCGAAATCCGCGACCGCAGCGAACGCATCCACCTGCTGGGTGACGATAACCTGAGCCGTATCGGCGAAGGCCGTGCCCAGGGCGAACAGCTGCTGCAACTGGGCGGGCGCCTGCACACCGCCGTACAGGCCTTCCGTCTGTAGGTTGGCGCTGAGCACAGCGAAGCCCAACACCCGCGCCCATACCGCCCAGCCCCCGGCAATATCCGCTGACACCCTGCGCCACCCGGTCGCCTGGGGTCGGCGGCGCATCTTGGGTATGATGCCCGCCTGATCCGCCATGCGAGCCTCCCATGCGCCGTCTGCTACCTCTGTTCCTGCTGCTGTTCACCCTGCCGGCCCTGGCCGGGCTGTTCGATGATCCCAAGCCACGCGGCCTGATCGACGACGCTCCGCTGAACAACAGCGGCGATTTCCTGCCGGTGCGTGAGGCCTTCAAGCTCAGCCTGGTGGAGCAGAGTCCCACCTCGATCACACTGCGTTTCGTCAATGCCGAGGGCTACTACCTCTACCGCCACCGTTTCCAGTTCCGTATCGAGCCGAGTGACCTGGCCAAGGGCGAGGCCGTGCTGCCGGCCGGCGAGCCCAAGCACGATGAATATTTCGGCGATGTCGAGGTGTACTACGGCATCACCGACGTAGAACTGCCCATCGATAACCCGATCGACCTGCCCTTCACCGTTCACGTCACCTACCAGGGCTGCGCCGACAAGGGCCTGTGCTACCCGCCGGAAAACGAGCGCATCGAGGTCGATGGCCAAGGCGCGGCGCCGACCAGCAGCGCGGCCGCGGATGCCGCGCCAGCCAGCACATCGGGCGGCTGGACCTGGAAGGAGCTGGCCCTGTTCTTCCTCGGCGGCCTGGCCCTGACCTTCACCCCCTGCGTGTTGCCGATGCTGCCGATACTCACCGGCGTGGTCCTGCGCGGTCAGCCGGGCGGCGCACGCAGCCTGGTACTGTCACTGGCCTATGTGCTGCCGATGGCGATCAGCTTCGCCATTCTCGGCGCACTGATGGGCGTATTCGGCGCCGAACTCAACCTGCAGGCGCGCCTGCAATCGCCCTGGGTACTGGCGCCCTTCGCCCTCTTCTTCGCCCTGCTCGGCGCCGCCAGCCTGGGCTTCCTCGAACTGCGCCTGCCGGCCGCCATCGACGGCCCACTGCAGAACCTCAGCCAGCGCCTGAAAGGCGGCACCGTGTTCAGCGCCGCCGCCCTGGGTGTGCTCTCCAGCCTGCTGGTGTCGCCCTGCGTATCGGCGCCGCTGGCCGGCGCCCTGCTCTATATCAGTGCCAGCGGCGATGCCCTCGGTGGCGGTCTCAAGCTACTCGCCCTGGGCATGGGCATGGGCACACCGCTGGTACTGTTCGCCGTCGGCGGCGGTGCGCTGCTGCCGAAATCCGGCAACTGGATGATCGGCGTACGCAACCTGTTCGGCGCCCTGCTGCTGGCCGTGGCCATCTGGCTGCTGGAGCGCGTGGTGCCCGGCCAGGTCAGTCTGGCGCTATGGGGCCTGTGGGCCGCCGGCATCGCCCTGTGGCTTGGCGTACTGGAGCTGACGCCCAAGACTCATCACCAGAAGCTCGCCCAACTGATCGGCCTGCCACTGCTGGTCTACGCCGTCATCGCCTGGATCGGCGCCCTGCAGGGCGCCAGCGATCCGCTGCGCCCGCTGGGTCATGCCGAGGCCGCCGTCACCGCCCAGAGCACCGCCACCGCACACAGCGACTGGCAGACCATCACCACGCCGACCGAACTGGACGCCGCCCTCGCCGAGGCAAAGAGCGCCGGCCAACCGCTGTTGCTGGACTGGTACGCCGACTGGTGCATCAGCTGCAAGGTGATCGAGCGTGAAGTGCTGACTGCCCCCGCTGTCACCGCACAGCTGGGCGGCTATCGGCTGATCCGCTTCGACATCACCGACAGCAATGAGCAACAGCGCGCCCTGCTCGACCGCTACCAGTTGTTCGGCCCGCCGGCGATTCTGTTCTTTGCTGCAAACGGTGACGAATGGGCGGATTTACGTGTCGTAGGTGAAATCAGCGCCGCCGACTTCGCCGAACGCCTGACCCGCGCCGCCACCCGCCAGAACTGACCACGTCATATTTCTGCCGCAAATTTCGTCCATCTTGCCGGCTATTTCTGGCAACTGGACAGCCCGCAGCGCTTTCGGCATAGTCCCGGCCAAACCAAGGTCAGAACAACAAGGAAGCGCCCATGGCCACTCTCCTGGTGCTGCACGGCCCCAACCTCAACCTGCTGGGCACCCGCGAGCCCGACAAATACGGCGCCACCACCCTCGCCGAAATCAATCAGAACCTGGAGCAGTGCGCCCGCGCCGCCGGCCACCACCTGATGTCCCTGCAGAGCAATGCCGAATACGAACTGATCGACCGCATTCATGCCGCAAAAGGCGAAGGTGTCGACTTTATCCTGATCAATCCCGCCGCTTTTACCCACACCAGCGTCGCATTACGTGACGCGCTGCTGGCGGTGAGCATCCCATTCATCGAAGTGCACCTGTCCAACGTGCACAAACGTGAACCTTTCCGCCATCACTCCTACTTCTCCGACGTAGCGGTAGGTGTGATCTGCGGCCTCGGCGCCAGCGGTTACCGCCTGGCTTTGGAAGCCGCCCTGGAACATTTAGAACGCCCCTGACCTCACCCTTGGGAGTTGAAAAACTATGGATATCCGCAAAGTCAAAAAACTGATCGAGCTGCTGGAAGAGTCCGGTATCGATGAACTGGAGATCCGCGAGGGCGAAGAGTCCGTGCGCATCAGCCGCCACAGCGCCAAGGCCATGGCCGCCCCGGTTTACGCCGCCGCGCCGGCGCCGGTAGCCGCCGCCCCGGTTGCCGCACCTGCCGCTGCCGCCCCGGCCGCTGAAGCCGCTCCGGCCGCCGCCAAGCTGAACGGCCACGTGGTGCGCTCGCCGATGGTCGGCACCTTCTACCGCGCCGCGTCGCCGACCTCGGCCAACTTTGCCGAAGTCGGTCAGACCGTGAAGAAAGGCGACATCCTCTGCATCGTCGAAGCGATGAAGATGATGAACCACATCGAAGCCGAAGCCAGCGGCGTGATCGAGCAGATCCTCGTTGAGAACGGTCAGCCGGTTGAGTACGACCAGCCTCTGTTCACCATCGTCTGATCACGGGGAGCCCGTAATGCAGAAGCTGGAGAAAGTCCTGATCGCCAACCGTGGCGAAATTGCCCTGCGCATCCTGCGCGCGTGCAAGGAACTGGATATCAAGACGGTCGCGGTCTACTCCACCGCCGACCGTGAACTCATGCACCTGGGCCTGGCCGACGAGACCGTCTGCATCGGCCCGGCGCCGGGCGCGCAGTCCTACCTGAGCATCCCGGCCATCATCAGCGCCGCCGAAGTGACCGGCGCCACCGCGATCCACCCCGGTTATGGCTTCCTCGCCGAGAACGCCGACTTCGCCGAACAGGTGGAAAAGTCCGGCTTCGCCTTCATCGGCCCGACCGCCGACGTGATCCGCCTGATGGGCGACAAGGTCTCCGCCAAGGACGCCATGATCAAGTCCGGCGTACCCGTAGTGCCCGGCTCCGACGGCCCGCTGCCGGAAGACGAGGAACAAGCGCTGAAAATCGCCCGCGAGGTGGGCTATCCGGTGATCATCAAGGCTGCCGGTGGCGGCGGTGGTCGCGGCATGCGCGTGGTGCACAAGGAAGAAGACCTGATCAAATCGGCCAAGCTGACCCGCACCGAAGCGGGCGCAGCGTTCGGCAATTCGATGGTCTACCTGGAGAAGTTCCTCGGTAATCCGCGCCACGTGGAAGTCCAGGTCCTGTCCGACGGCCAGGGCAACGCCATCCATCTGTACGACCGCGACTGCTCGCTGCAGCGCCGTCACCAGAAGGTCTTGGAAGAAGCCCCTGCCCCGCAGATCGACGAGAAGGCCCGCGCCGAAGTGCTCAAGCGCTGCGTCGATGCCTGCATCGAGATCGGCTACCGCGGCGCCGGCACCTTCGAGTTCCTCTATGAAGACGGTCGCTTCTACTTCATCGAGATGAACACCCGCGTGCAGGTCGAGCACCCGGTCACCGAAATGGTCACCGGCGTCGACATCGTCAAGGAGATGCTCAGCATCGCTGCTGGCAACAAACTGTCGATCAAGCAGGAAGACGTAAAGATCCTCGGTCACGCCCTGGAGTGCCGGATCAACGCCGAAGATCCGGACAACTTCATGCCCTGCCCCGGCAAGGTGAAGCATTTCCATGCTCCGGGCGGTAACGGCATCCGCGTCGACTCGCACCTGTACAGCGGCTATTCGGTACCGCCGAACTACGACTCGCTGATCGGCAAGCTGATCACCTACGGTCGCACCCGCGACGAGGCCATGGCGCGCATGCGTAATGCCCTGGAGGAGATCGTGGTCGACGGGATCAAGACCAACATCCCATTGCACCGCGACCTGACTCGCGACAAAGGCTTCCTCAAGGGTGGAATCAATATCCACTACCTGGAGAAGAAGCTGGGCATGGATAAACACTGATTGTCCTGCCATGCACAGAGGCCGCCTTCGGGCGGCCTCTGTTGTTTCAGCGCCTGCGCTGGCAGGCCGCCACCGCCTTCAAGTAAGCTGCGCGGCCAAATAGCGCCATCCCGCTGCACCGCACACGAGGTTCCGCCATGCCCTGGTTACAAGTCCGTCTCGCCATCACCCCCGAACAGGCCGAGACTTACGAAGACGCCCTGCTCGGCGTCGGCGCCGTGTCGGTAACCTTCATGGACGCCGAGGACCAGCCGATCTTCGAACCAGACCTGGGCACCACCCCGCTGTGGTCGCACACCCACCTGCTGGCGCTGTTCGAGGCCGACACCGACCCGGCCAACCTGGTCGCGCACCTGCAACTGCTCACCGGCGGCGAGTTGCCGGCCCACGAGATCGAGCACATCGCCGACCAGGACTGGGAGCGCAGTTGGATGGACAACTTCCAGCCCATGCGCTTCGGCCAGCGCCTGTGGATCGTGCCGAGCTGGCACGCCGCACCGGAGCCGGACGCCGTCAACCTGCTGCTCGACCCGGGCCTGGCCTTCGGCACCGGTACCCACCCGACCACTGCGCTGTGCCTGGAATGGCTGGACGGCCAGGCGCTAACCGACTGCGACGTGATCGACTTCGGTTGCGGCTCCGGCATCCTGGCCATCGCCGCCCTGCTGCTCGGCGCGCCGCAGGCACGCGGCACCGACATCGACCCGCAGGCTCTGGAAGCCTCGCGCGACAATGCCTCGCGCAACGGCATCGACCCGGCACGCTTCCCGGTCTACCTGCCCGCCGACCTGCCGCAACAACCGGCAGACGTGGTGGTGGCCAATATCCTGGCCGGCCCGCTGGTCTCCCTGGCGCCGCAGATCACTGCCCTGGTCAAGGCCGGAGGCCGCCTGGCGCTGTCCGGCATCCTCGCCGAGCAGGCCGCAGAAGTGCGTGAAGCCTATGCTGGCGCTTTCGACCTCGATCCGACCGCGATCAAGGACGGCTGGGTGCGTATCAGCGGGGTAAAACGCTAGCAAGCGCTTGTATTCCCAGGCCCCTGCCTGGGTAAACTAGCGCCCTGTTTCGCACGGACCGCCGCATGACCGACAGCTTTGTCACCCAATGCCCCCACTGCCGCACCAGCTTCCGCATCAGTCGCGCACAGCTGGGTGCTGCGCATGGCGCTGTGCGCTGCGGGGCTTGCATGCGCGTGTTCAATGCCGCCCAGCAGATGCTGGTTGATCAGACCCGCGCCGGTAAACCTGCCGCCGCAGCGCCATCGCCAAGCAAGCCCGCTGCATCGGCCACGGCACCGGCGCCCAGCCCAGCAGCGCCTCCGGCCAGGGCAACACCGCCCGAGAGCAAGACGACGCCGCCTGCCCCCGAGAAGAAGTCCGTCGACACCCTGTGGATCCACGATGACCTGGATCTGGATAGCCTTGACCTGGACGAAGAGCTGGCCAAGCTGGAAGAACAGGAAATGCAGCTGTCGCGCGAGTTCACGGCCATGTCCAGCACGACTCAGCCGGCCATCGCCCCATTCCAGAGCACGGAAGAAACCACCGACAAGCATGACGAGAGCTGGGCCGTTTCCCTGCTCAAGGAAGAGGCAACGCGTAAGGCAGAGCCCCCACGCCAGCCTGCGCGCCCGCAAAGCGCTGCCCCTTCGCTCCCCGAAGAGCCCGGGGAGCACGTCGCCGAAATACGTGCCGAGCCGGTCATCGATGAGCCAGATGCCCGTGGCGAGCCAGACGACGAGCCCGAAGAGATCGACGACAGCGCCTACCGTCCCCGCCATCAGGCGCCCCAAAAGCCAGAACGCAGCGAACCCGCCCTGCGCGATGACAGCCTGCTGGATCTCAGCGACGATCCACTGCAACTCGACTGGCAACAGCCGAAGAAACCCTGGGGCCGCTGGTTCGGCTGGGGCCTACTGAACCTGCTGGGCGCCGGCGCATTGGCCTTCCAATACATTGCCTACCACTTCGAGGAACTGGCTCGCCAGGATCAGTACCGTCCCTGGTTCGAAGCCGTCTGCCCGGAGATTGGCTGCAGCCTGCCGTCCAAGGTCGACATCAGCCAGATACGCAGCACCAACCTGGTGGTACGCAGCCATCCGCAGTACATGGACGCGCTGCTGGTGGACGCCATCCTCTACAACCGCGCGCCCTTTGCCCAGCCGTTCCCGGTACTGGAACTGCGCTTCGCCGACATCAATGGCCAGCTGATCGTCGGCAGCCGCTTCCGCCCCAGCGAATACCTCAGCGGCGAGCTGGCCGGCCAGGCCGAAATGCCCCCGCAGACGCCCATCCACATCTCCCTGGAGATCAAGGACCCCGGTGCCAGAGCGGTCAACTACAGCCTCAACTTCCACTCCCCCGAATAAGCTGCAAGCGCCGGAATTCCGGCACTTGCAGACGCCATACCGAGCAAAGGCAATAAGCCGACGACTGTTCATAATTTGTTCAAAACAGCCTTTATCCGGTCACCGAGAGCGGGTATCATGCCCTCCCTTTTTCGCACTCCCCCGAACGCCGTTTTACGTACAGGCGGTGCTACGCCTTTGCCAAACGACCTTCGCCAGAACAGGGATGACCCCATGTCGGTGGTACACATCGGCCCCTATACACTGCCCAACCAGCTGATCCTCGCCCCCATGGCGGGCGTCACCGATCAGCCGTTCCGGCAGCTGTGCCGGCGCCTGGGCGCCGGGATGGTGGTCTCCGAGATGGTTACCAGCGACGTACGTTTGTGGAAGAGCCGCAAGTCGCGCCTGCGCCTGATCCACCAAGGCGATCCCGAGCCACGCTCGGTACAGATTGCCGGGGGCGATCCCGAAATGCTCGCCGAAGCCGCCCGTCGCAATGTCGAACTAGGTGCACAGATCATCGACATCAACATGGGCTGCCCGGCCAAAAAGGTCTGTAACAAGGCTGCCGGTTCGGCGCTGATGAAAGATGAAGCGCTGGTCAGCGCCATCTTGGATGCCGTGGTCGGTGCCGTTGACGTGCCGGTGACCCTGAAGATCCGCACCGGCTGGGATCGCGAGAACAAAAACGGCATCACCGTGGCGAAAATCGCCGAACAGGCCGGCATCAGCGCACTGGCCGTTCACGGCCGCACCCGCGCCGACCTGTACACCGGCGAGGCCGAGTACGACACCATCGCCGCCATCAAGCAGGCAGTATCCATTCCGGTGTTCGCCAACGGCGACATCGACTCGCCACACAAGGCCAGACAAGTCCTCGACGCTACGGGCGCCGACGCCCTGCTGATCGGCCGCGCCGCCCAGGGCCGCCCCTGGATTTTCCGCGAGATCGCCCACTATCTGGCGACCGGCTCGGAAATGGCTGCCCCCAGCCTCTACGAAGTAGAACGAATCCTGCTGGAACACCTGACCGCACTGCACGCCTTCTATGGCGACCTGATGGGCGTTCGCATCGCCCGCAAGCATGTCGGCTGGTATCTGGCAACCCTGCCCGGCGCCAGGGAATTCCGCGCCGAATTCAATCGTCTGGACAGTACGGACGCGCAGTACACCAGCGTTCGGCAGTTTTTCGCCGAACGACATAACAAAGGAGAAGAGGTGGCCGCATGACGAGGATGACCGAGCCTTTTTTTGAGCAATCAGTTTTTGATGGGGCAGTACCCGTGAGCGACAACGCCAACCTGAAGCAGCACCTCAACACTCCGTCCGAGCAGGGCCAGACCCTGCGCGACAGTGTGGAGCGAGCGCTGCACAACTATTTCGCGCACCTGGAAGGCGCCGACGCCACAGACGTCTACAACCTGGTCCTGACCGAGGTAGAGGCACCACTGCTGGAGACCGTGATGAACTACGTCAAGGGCAACCAGACCAAGGCCTCCGAACTGCTCGGACTGAACCGCGGTACGCTGCGCAAGAAGCTCAAGCAATACGATCTGCTGTAAGCGAATTTCCCCGAAAAGGGCGGCCAGAAGCCGCCCTTTTTCACTGATTTTCCAGCTCCAATGGACTTTGCAATGACCGACCAGACCACCCGCCTCCCCGTTCGCCGCGCCCTGATCAGCGTCTCCGACAAGACCGGCATCCTTGAGTTCGCCCGTGAGCTCGAAGCCCTCGGCGTGGAAATCCTCTCCACCGGCGGCACCTACAAGCTGCTCAAGGACAACGGCGTCGCGGCCGTGGAAGTGGCCGACTACACCGGCTTCCCGGAAATGATGGACGGCCGGGTGAAGACCCTGCACCCGAAGATCCATGGCGGAATCCTCGGACGTCGCGCCCTCGACGGTGCGGTAATGGAAGAGCACGGCATCAAGCCGATCGACCTGGTCGCGGTCAACCTCTACCCCTTCGCCGCTACCGTGGCCAAGCCGGGCTGTGATCTGGCTGACGCCATCGAGAACATCGACATCGGCGGCCCGACCATGGTCCGCTCTGCCGCGAAGAACCATAAAGACGTGGCCATCGTGGTCAATGCCAGCGACTACGCCGGCATAGTCGAATCGCTGAAAGCCGGCGGCCTGAGCTACGCCCAGCGCTTCGACCTGGCACTCAAGGCCTTCGAGCACACCGCCGCCTACGACGGCATGATCGCCAACTACCTGGGCACCATCGACCAGAGCCGCGAGACCCTGTCGACTGAAGATCGCGGCGCCTTCCCGCGCACCTTCAACAGCCAGTTCATCAAGGCCCAGGAAATG
This sequence comes from Pseudomonas sp. zbq_18, assembly GCF_043102245.1. Classification (NCBI taxonomy): domain Bacteria; kingdom Pseudomonadati; phylum Pseudomonadota; class Gammaproteobacteria; order Pseudomonadales; family Pseudomonadaceae; genus Pseudomonas; species Pseudomonas sp. zbq_18. Next base: position 17,297 of record NZ_JBICIT010000009.1, read on the forward strand.
CGCTACGGCGAGAACCCGCACCAGAGCGCGGCGTTCTATGTGGAAGCACAGAAAGGCGAAGCCAGCGTGTCCACCGCCGTGCAGCTGCAGGGCAAGGAACTGTCGTTCAACAACGTGGCCGACACCGACGCCGCGCTGGAATGCGTGAAGAGCTTCGTCAAGCCGGCCTGCGTCATCGTCAAGCATGCCAACCCGTGCGGCGTGGCCGTGGCCACCGACGAAGAAGGCGGCATCCGCAAGGCCTACGACCTGGCCTACGCCACCGACACCGAATCGGCCTTCGGCGGCATCATCGCCTTCAACCGCGAGCTGGACGGCGAAACCGCCAAAGCCATCGTCGACCGCCAGTTCGTCGAAGTGATCATCGCGCCGAAAGTCTCCCAGGCCGCCCGCGACGTAGTGGCTGCCAAGGCCAACGTGCGCCTGCTCGAGTGCGGCGAATGGCCGGCCGAACGCAGCGCCGGCTGGGACTTCAAGCGGGTCAACGGTGGCCTGCTGGTACAGAGCCGCGACATCGGCATGATCACGGCGGCCGACCTCAAGGTCGTCACCCAGCGCGCGCCGACCGAACAGGAAATCCACGACCTGGTGTTCGCCTGGAAAGTCGCCAAGTTCGTCAAGTCCAACGCCATCGTCTATGCCAAGGGCCGCCAGACCATCGGTGTCGGCGCCGGCCAGATGTCGCGGGTCAACTCCGCGCGCATCGCCGCGATCAAGGCCGAACACGCCGGCCTGCAGGTGGCCGGCGCGGTGATGGCCTCGGACGCCTTCTTCCCGTTCCGCGACGGCATCGACAACGCTGCCAAGGTCGGCATCACCGCGGTGATCCAGCCGGGTGGTTCGATGCGCGATGCCGAAGTCATCGCCGCTGCCGACGAAGCCGGCATCGCCATGGTATTCACCGGTATGCGCCACTTCCGCCACTAAGTGGCGCGGCCGCGCTGAAGCAGGCGTCTGCGTTGTTGCGGACGACTTCGCTAATGCTCATTGCCAGTCGGCAACTGCGCTTATCGAAGCCATCCGCGCCTAGCATCCACCAGCTCCATCGCGGCCCGATAAAACGTTAACGGCAAAAAGAAGACTTGTAGGTTGGGTTGAGCGCAGCGAAGCCCAACAGATTTGTAGGGTGGGTAGCTCTGGCTACCTACCGAACGGGCCACCGGCCCGCCTCCACAAGGAGAGAGACATGAACGTACTGATCATCGGCAGCGGCGGCCGCGAGCACGCCCTGGCCTGGAAAGTGGCGCAGGACAAGCGCGTCGAGAAAGTCTTCGTTGCCCCGGGCAACGCCGGCACTGCCCTTGAGCCCAAGTGCGAGAACGTCGCCATCGACGTGCTGGCCATCGAGCAGCTGGCCGACTTCGCCGAGAAGAACGTGCAGCTGACCATCGTCGGCCCGGAAGCGCCGCTGGTGAAGGGCGTGGTCGACCTGTTCCGCTCGCGCGGCCTGGATATCTTCGGCCCAACCGCCGCCGCCGCCCAGCTGGAAGGCTCCAAGGCCTTCACCAAGGACTTCCTGGCGCGCCACAACATCCCCACCGCCGACTACCAGAACTTCACGGAAGTCGAGCCGGCCCTGGCCTACCTGCGCGAGAAAGGCGCACCGATCGTGATCAAGGCCGACGGCCTAGCCGCCGGTAAAGGTGTGATCGTCGCCATGACCCTGAGCGAGGCCGAAGCCGCCGTGCGCGACATGCTCTCGGGCAACGCCTTCGGCGACGCCGGCGCGCGCGTGGTGATCGAGGAGTTCCTCGACGGTGAGGAAGCGTCGTTCATCGTCATGGTCGACGGCGAGAACGTGCTGCCGATGGCCACCAGCCAGGACCACAAGCGCGTCGGCGACGGCGACAGCGGCCCCAACACCGGCGGCATGGGCGCCTACTCGCCGGCTCCGGTGGTCACCCCGGACGTGCACCAGCGTGTGATGGACGAAGTGATCTACCCCACCGTGCGCGGCATGGCCAGCGAAGGCAACGTCTACACCGGTTTCCTCTACGCCGGGCTGATGATCGACAAGGCCGGCAAGCCGAAAGTCATCGAGTTCAACTGCCGCTTCGGCGACCCGGAAACCCAGCCGGTGATGCTGCGTCTGGAAAGCTCCCTGGTGCTGCTGGTCGAAGCCGCGCTGGCCAAGGCGCTGGACAAGGTCGAGGCGACCTGGGACCCGCGCCCGACCGTGGGCGTAGTGATCGCCGCGGGCGGCTACCCGGGCGACTATGCCAAGGGTGACGTGATCGAAGGCCTGGACGCCGCCGCCAAGCTCGACGGCAAGGTGTTCCACGCCGGTACCGCGCTCAAGGACGGCCAGATCGTCACCGCCGGCGGCCGCGTGCTGTGCGCCACCGCCATCGGCCCGAGCGTATCCAGTGCCCAGCAGCAGGCCTATCGCCTGGCCGAGCAGATCCGCTGGAACGGTAGCTTCTACCGCACGGATATCGGCTACCGCGCCATCGCCCGCGAGCAGAAGTAAGTCCTTTTCCGGTCGCCCGTTACCCATTTCGTAACGGGCGCCACGGTAAAGCTGAGGTAAAGCTCCCACTTAGGGATTAGTCATGGCTGCCTTTTGTGTATAAGCCATAGCTATAATCCGGACATTCTTCCTCGAAGGGACTCCCACTCGTGCGCCGGCTCTGGATTGCCACAGGACTCATCGTCTGCCTGTTGCTTGGCTTGCCGCTCGCGGCAACAGCCGACAGCGAAAACGTCGCCGCACATGGCAGCTGGTCGATCCTGCTCGACAAATCGGCGCAACTCTCGTTCAGCGAAGTGCAGGCACAAAGTTCACGCTTCCAGCCACTGGATCGCCTGTCCTTCACCCTTCCGGCCTCAACTCAGGCCATCTGGCTCAAGGCTGATACGCGCTCATTCAGCGATCCGCACTGGCTGTGGCTATTCGCCCCTCGGGTGCAATACCTGGACTTCTACCTGGTCAATCGGGGTGTACTGGAGCAGACCCTGAACACCGGCGAAGCCCTGACCCTGACCTCGCGCCCGCTGCCTTCACGGGCCTACCTGTTCCCCCTGCCCAACGACGAGCAACCGCGTAGCGTCTATCTACGCATGACCTCCAACCATGCCCTGATGATGTGGTTCAAGGTCATCGACCAGAGCGAGTTGGTCGCTCAGGAGAAGCCCGCCTATCTGTTCGGTGCGCTGCTCGGCGGCTTGCTGCTGCTGGCCCTGTTCAACCTGCTACGCATGGTCTACTCCCCCACGGCCAGCAACCTGTGGCTGGCCGGCATGCATGCGGCCCTAGCCCTCTGCGCCACCGCCAATATTGGTCTGCTGGCCGTATGGCTACCCCAGCAGAGCTACAACCAGTCGCTGATCGCCGACCTTTCCGCCCTGGCCGCGGCGCTGTGCATTCTCGGCTACACCCGCTTCTTCTTCCGGGGCAGCCCAGCCGAGCGCAGCCCCCTGCACCACATCCTGCATGCCGAATTCGCCCTGATCGCCGGCGCAGCGGCGATGATCGCCTTTACCGGCCTGTTCTGGCACAGCTGGCTGGTCTACGGCATGGTGGTGCTGGCCTCGCTGACCGTGCCAATCGTGGCCTTTGTGCACTGGCGCAACGGTTATCGGCCGGCGCGGCTGATCTTCGCGGGGCTGCTGCTGTTCAACCTCGGCTTCATCGTACTCGGCCCGGTGCTGTTCGGCTTCGACCAGCTCAACCCCGGCTGGCTAGTGCTCAGCCTGTTCAGCGTGGCCATGGTCGCCGGCCTGATCCTCAGCATCGCGCTGTCCGAAAGGCAGCGACAGATCGCCAGCGAAACCCTGACCCGTCGCACCAGCGAGGCCGCCACCAGTGCCGAACTGAAAACCAAAGCCGAATTCCTCGCCAAGATCAGCCATGAAATTCGCACCCCGATGAACGGCGTGCTGGGCATGACCGAGCTGCTGCTCGGCACCCCCCTCTCCGCCAAGCAACGCGACTACGTGCAGACCATTCACAGCTCCGGCAACGAACTGCTCACCCTGATCAATGAAATCCTCGACATTTCCAAGCTGGAATCCGGGCAGATCGAGCTGGACGATGTGCAGTTCGACCTCAATGCCCTGATCGACGACTGCCTGGATATCTTCCGCGCCAAGGCCGAACAGCAGAAGGTCGAGCTGATCAGCTTCACCCAGCCACAAGTCCCCAGAGTGATCAGCGGCGACCCCACACGTCTGCGTCAAACGCTGCTGAGCCTGCTGGACAACGCCTTCCGCCAGACCGATGAAGGCGAGATCCTGCTGGTCGTGGCCCTAGAGAACGAAGGCAAGGCGCCGCGCCTGCGCATCGCCGTGCAAGACAGCGGCCGCCCGCTGGAGGCCGGAGAGCGCGACGCGCTGCTCAACAGCCAGCTGCACAGCAGCGACTTCCTCAGCGCCAGCAAGCTTGGGGGCCGCCTCGGCCTGATCATCGCCCGCCAACTGGTGCGCCTGATGGAAGGCGACTTCGGAGTGCAAAGCGGTAAAGGTGCCGGCAGCACCCTGTGGCTGACCCTACCGCTCGACCCGCAGCGTCTGGAACAGCCCACGGCTGACCTCGACGGCCCGCTGCAGGGCGCACGCCTGCTGGTGGTGGACGACAACGAAACCTGCCGCAAAGTGCTGCAGCAGCAGTGTCTCGCCTGGGGCCTGCAGGTCAGCACCGCGTCCTCGGGCAAGGAGGCTCTGGCCCTGCTGCGCACCAAGGCGAACATCCGGGAATACTTCGATGCCGTGCTGCTCGACCAGGAAATGCCCGGCATGACCGGCATGCAGCTGGCCGCCAAGATCAAGGAAGACCCCAACCTCAACCACGACATCCTGCTGATCATGCTCACCGGGATCAGCAACGCGCCGAGCAAGATCATCGCGCGCAACGCCGGGATCAAGCGCATCCTGGCCAAGCCGGTGGCCGGCTATACGCTCAAGACCACCCTGGCCGACGAGCTGACCCAGCGGCGCCAGGGCGCCCCCATGCAAGCGCAAACCGACAGCAATCTGCTGCAGGTGCCCGCGGACTTCCGCATCCTGGTCGCCGAGGACAACAGCATCTCGACCAAGGTGATCCGCGGCATGCTGAGCAAGCTCAACCTGCAGCCGGACACCGCCAGCAACGGCGAGGAAGCCCTGCGCGCCATGCAGGCACAGCAATACGATCTGGTGCTGATGGACTGCGAAATGCCGGTGCTCGATGGTTTTTCTGCCACCGAGCGCCTGCGCGAGTGGGAGCAACGCGAACAGCGCGAGCGCACCCCGGTGGTGGCCCTGACCGCGCACATCCTCACCGAGCACAAGGAGCGCGCGCGTCAGGTCGGCATGGATGGTCACATGGCCAAGCCGGTGGAAATGTCGCAGCTGCGCGAATTGATCGCTCATTGGGTCGTCGAACGCCAGCGCCGACGTGACGCCCTGGCCTCCTGACTCATCGAATGCAGTCCCTTTCTCGCTGACGGTCCCACACATGTTCTCCGTGCTGTTCGCCCTGTACCTGAAGATGCTGGTTCTCTACAGCCCGTTCTTCGTGCTGTCGTGCTTTATCGGCCTTACTCCCGGCTACAGCGTCAAGGAGCGCAAGAAGCTGGCCTGGAAAGTCGCCCTGGGCACCCTCATCGCCAGCGTGCTGCTGTACCTGTTCGGCCAGACCATCTTCGAAATTTTCGGCATCACCGCCGACGCCTTCCGTATTGGCGCGGGTAGCGTGCTGTTCATCTCTGCGCTGGGCATGGCTCAGGGCAAGTCGGCTGTGCAAGCAGACAACGTGCAGCAGGACGTCACCATCGTGCCGCTGACCATTCCCCTGACCGTCGGCCCCGGCACCATCGGCGCCCTGCTGGTGATGGGCATCAGCCAGCCGCAGTGGGACGACAAGCTGCTGGCCATCCTCGCCATCGCCAGCGCCAGTGCCACGGTGGGCGTGGTGCTGTTCCTCTCCGATCAGGTCGAGCGCCTGATCGGGCAGCAGGGTCTGCAGATCGTCAGCCGACTGATGGGGCTGTTCGTCTGTGCCCTGGCCGCGCAGATCATCTTCACCGGCATCCAGGGCTACCTGCACCCCTGATGCACCAGCGCCGGGCGCTCAGCCCCCAAACAGGGCGACGCGCCTCCCGCACGGCGCCCGACTAATTAACAAACTTCTTTCATATCAATCTCTTACGGAGATGGCATAGCTTTCGCTTTACGGACATCAACTTGGATACAAGAAGGAATCTAGGACGATGTCCCATCGCGGATTTGGCTGGACCCTGGGGGAATGGCAACAGGCCTATCGCCGCCAGCAACTGCAACCCGACGTTCTCGCCGAACTGCTCGCCGGGCTGAGTGCCGAAGATCCGGCCTGGATCAGCCTGACTTCGCCCGCCGAGCTGCAGCAGCAGCTCATACAACTGGCCGAGCGCCTGGCCGCCGTCAAAGGCGACCTGAGCCAGCTGCCGCTGTACGGCGTGCCGTTCGCCATCAAGGACAACATCGACGCTGCCGGCTGGCCCACTACCGCCGCCTGCCCCGAGTTCGCTTACACGGCCGAAAAAGATGCCACGGTAGTCGCCAAGCTGCGTGCCGCCGGCGCCATCCTCATTGGCAAGACCAACCTCGACCAGTTCGCCACCGGCCTGGTCGGCACCCGCTCGCCCTATGGCGCTGTGCCCAACAGCTTCAACCCGGCTTACGTCAGCGGCGGCTCCAGCTCCGGCTCGGCCAGCGTGGTCGCCCGCGGCCTGGTGCCCTTTGCTCTGGGCACCGACACCGCCGGCTCCGGACGCGTGCCGGCGGGCTTCAACAATATCGTCGGGCTCAAGCCGACCAAGGGTTGGCTGTCGACCACCGGCCTGGTGCCCGCCTGCCGCACCCTCGACTGCATCTCGGTGTTCGCCCTCACCGTGACCGACGCCCAGGTCGTGGCCAACATCGCCGGCGGCTACGACGCGCAAGACGCCTACAGCCGCCAGAACCCCGCCAGCGCCAAGGTCGGCATGCCGGCCAAGCCGCGCCTGGCGGTGCCGGCCGCGCCCGAGTTCTGCGGTGACACACAGAATCAGGTCGTGTTCGAGCAGGCACTGCTCCAGCTGCGCGAACTGGGTGCCGAGCTGGTGGAGATCGACTTCAGCCCCTTCCAGCAGCTGGCCGAGCAGCTCTATTTCGGTTCCTGGGTCGCCGAGCGCAGCGTCGCCGTCGAAGGCGTGAACCCCGACCACATCAACCCGGTGGTACGCGGCATCGTCGCCAATGGCCACCAGTACAGTGCCTGCGATGCCTACAGGGCCGAGTACATCCGCGCCGAACTGAGCCGCGCCATCAACGATGCCCTGGCCGGCTTCGACGCCCTGTTGGTGCCAACTTCGCCGACCATTCGCACCCTGGCCGAGATGGCAGCCGAGCCGGTGCTGTTCAACAGCCAGTTCGGCACCTACACCAACTTCACCAACCTGGCCGACCTGTCCGCCCTGGCCGTACCGGCCGGGTTCCGCGACGACGGCCTGCCAGCCGGCATCACCTTGCTCGCGCCAGCCTGGCATGACCAGGCCCTGGCCGCCCTGGGCCAGCGCTGGCAGCAGGCGCTCGCCCTGCCACTGGGCGCCACCGGCAGGGCGCTGCCAGTACCAACCGCCAGCACCACACCGCCACCCGGCTGCGTGCGTGTGGCGGTGGTCGGTGCACACCTGACCGGCATGCCGTTGAACTTCCAGCTCGCCACCCGCGATGCAGTGCTGGTCGAGCAGACCACCAGCAGCGCCGACTACCGCCTCTACGCCCTGCCCGGCACCGTGCCGCCCAAACCCGGTCTGTCGCGGGTCGCGGCCGATGGCGCACCGATCATCGTCGAACTGTGGGACGTGCCGCAGGCGCGCTTCGGCGAATTCGTCGCCGAGATCCCGCCACCACTAGGCATCGGCAATCTGCAGCTGGCCGACGGGCGCTGGGTCAAGGGCTTTATCTGCGAGCCCTACGCACTGGAAGGCGCGCGCGACATCACCAGCTTCGGTGGCTGGCGCGCCTTTATCGCCAGCCAGGCGCAAGGCTGAAAACCATGCAGCTGGCCGACGCCCCACGCCCGGCAAAAGGTCGCCCGGCCGGCATGGCCGAGCGTATCTACCAGCAGCTCAAGGACGACATCTTCGAGTTCCGTCTGCTGCCCGGTGACCGCTTCAGCGAAGGCGAGGTCGCCGCGCGGGTCGAAGCCAGCCGCACGCCGGTGCGTCAGGCCCTGCACCGCCTGCAACGCGAAGGCTATCTGCAGGTGCACTTTCGCAGCGGCTGGCAGGTACGGCCGTTCGACTTCGCCCATTTCGAGGAGCTCTACGAGCTGCGCATCGTCCTCGAACTGGAAGCCGTGCGGCGCCTGTGCCAGCGCCCCATCGACGAACAACCCGCTGCCCTGCAGGAGCTGCAGCGCACCTGGATGGTGCAGCCTGACCAGCGCCTGCAGGATGGCAGGGCAGTCTCGCTGCTCGACGAACGCTTCCACTGCCTGCTGCTGGAAGCGGCCGGCAATCGGGAAATGGCCCGGGTACACGCCGAGGTCAGCGAGAAGATCCGCATTCTAAGGCGCCTGGACTTCACCCAGGCGCCCCGCGTGGCCCTCACCTACGAGGAACACGGCAGCATCCTCGGCGCGATTCTGGCGCGCCGTTGCGAAGAGGCACAGCAATTGCTGAAGGCCCATATAGAGGTCAGCAAGGCGGAAGTGCGCAAGATCACCCTGCACATGCTGCACAGTGTCCGGCAGAAGGCCGCCGGAGCGGGTGACGTGATTGACCTTTGAACCACTGCCATACCCATAAGCAATAAAAACGCAGTTCAAAACACACGTTCAGTGAATGGAGATCGCCCTATGCAACGTCGCAGCCTGATCAAGGCCTTCACCCTTTCCGCTTCCATCGCCGCCATGGGCATGACCTGGACCGTACAGGCCGCCGAGACCATCAAGGTCGGCATCCTGCACTCGCTGTCCGGCACCATGGCCATCTCGGAAACATCCCTGAAAGACATGGCGCTGATGACCATCGACGAGATCAACGCCAAGGGTGGCGTCAATGGCAAGCAGCTGGAGCCGGTAGTGGTCGATCCGGCCTCCAACTGGCCGCTGTTCGCCGAGAAGGCGCGCCAGCTGCTGACCCAGGACAAGGTCGACGTGGTGTTCGGTTGCTGGACCAGCGTGTCGCGCAAATCCGTGCTGCCGGTGTTCGAGGAGCTCAACGGCCTGCTGTTCTACCCGGTGCAGTACGAAGGCGAAGAGATGTCGCCGAACGTGTTCTACACCGGCGCCGCGCCGAACCAGCAGGCCATCCCGGCGGTGGAATACCTGATGAGCGAAGACGGCGGCGAAGCCAAGCGCTTCTTCCTGCTGGGCACCGACTACGTCTACCCGCGCACCACCAACAAGATCCTGCGCGCCTTCCTGCACAGCAAAGGTGTCGAGGACAAGGACATCGAAGAGGTCTACACCCCCTTCGGCCATAGCGACTATCAAACCATCGTCGCCAACATCAAGAAGTTCTCCGCCGGCGGCAAGACCGCGGTGATCTCCACCGTCAACGGCGACTCCAACGTGCCGTTCTACAAGGAGCTGGCCAACCAGGGCATCGACGCCACCGACATTCCGGTGGTGGCCTTCTCGGTCGGCGAGGAAGAACTGCGCGGCATCGACACCAAGCCACTGGTCGGCCAGCTGGCCGCCTGGAACTACTTCCAGTCGGTGGACAACCCGGTCAACAGCGCCTTCGTCGACAAGTGGAAGGCCTACGCCAAGGCCAAGAACCTGCCGAACTACCAGACCGCAGTGACCAACGACCCGATGGAAGCCACCTACGTCGGCATCAACATGTGGGCCCAGGCCGTCGAGAAGGCCGGCACCACCGATGTGGACAAGGTGCGCGAAGCCCTGGCCGGCCAGACCTTCGCCGCGCCGAGCGGCTACACCCTGACCATGGACAAGACCAACCACCACCTGCACAAGCCGGTGATGATCGGCGAGGTCCAGGAAGACGGTCAGTTCTCCATCGTCTGGCAGACCAAAGGCCCGCTGCGCGCCCAGCCGTGGAGCCCCTTCATCCCCGGCAACGACAAGAAGCCGGACTATGCGGTGAAGAGCAACTGATAGGCCTGCGCTCCACCTCCGGCCCTCGCCTACGCAGCTGAGGGCTGGAGGACAGGAAAACGCCGTCCGGCGACTCCGTCGTAGGTTGGGCTGAGCCCCGCGAAGCCCAACACCCGCCGAGCCAGACATATCCGGCCACGCTGCGTTGGGCTTCGTTGCACTCAGCCCAACCTACCGAGACCTCATTGCCATGCCCACTGCCCTGTACCGAATCCTGCTGTCACTGGCGCTATTGCTGCCGCTGACGGTCCACGCCGGAGATGCCGCCGACTTCGTCGCCGCCAGCCCAGCCAAGCAAGCCAAGCTCCTCGAGAGCTGGGCCGCACACCCCGACCCTGCCCGCCAGCCCCTGCTCGATGCCCTGCAGCAGGGCCGTCTGGCCAGCGACACCAACAAGATCCCGTTCATCGAAGACAACGGCCAATACCTGCCGGCCGAAGGCAGCGCCGAGCCCAGCTCGCCGCCAAAGAAACTGCGCCTGAACAACCGCTTGCGCGGTCTGCTGGCCAATGCTCAGGCGGCCCAGCAACTGCTGGCAGAAGAGCCCGCTGTGCGCCTGGCGGCCGCTCAGGAGCTGCAGAGAAAAGCCAAACCCAGCCAGCTGGCCCTGCTCAACAGCCGAGTAGACGCCGAGCAGGACCCCGCCGTGCGCGATGCGCTAGCCCTGGCCCTGGCCAACCTGCAGCTGGCTGATGCCGATCCGGCGGTGCGTCTGCAGGCCGTACGCCTGCTCGGCGAGAGCGGCGAACCACTGGCCCGAGTGCGCCTGGAGGGCCTGCTGGCTGAAGGCGCGGAAAGCGACGCCGCGGTACGCACCGCCGCCGAGACCAGCCTGGCCCAGGTCAAGCGCCGCCTGCTGGTCGGCGAACTGCTCGGCCAGGCCTTTAGCGGCTTGAGCCTCGGCAGCATCCTGCTGCTCGCCGCCCTCGGTCTGGCCATCACCTTCGGCCTGCTCGGGGTGATCAACATGGCTCACGGCGAGATGCTGATGCTCGGCGCCTACACCACCTACATGGTGCAGGTCGCCTTCAAGAACCTGGCGCCGGAATACCTCGCCCTCTACCCCTTGGCTGCCCTGCCGGTGGCCTTCTTCGTCACCGCCGCCATCGGCATGGCGCTGGAGCGCACGGTGATCCGCCACCTCTACGGCCGCCCGCTGGAAACCCTGCTGGCCACCTGGGGCATCAGCCTGATCCTGATCCAGGCCGTGCGGGTGATCTTCGGTGCGCAGAACGTCGAAGTGGCCAACCCCGCCTGGCTCTCCGGCGGCGTGCAAGTGCTGCCGAACCTGGTACTGCCCTACAGCCGCATGGTGATCATCGGTTTCGCCCTGTTCGTGGTGGCCCTGACCTGGCTGCTGCTGAACAAGACCCGCCTCGGCCTCAACGTCCGCGCCGTGACCCAGAACCGCAACATGGCTGCCTGCTGCGGCGTGCCGACCGGGCGGGTGGACATGCTCGCCTTCGGCCTCGGCTCCGGTATCGCCGGCCTCGGCGGCGTGGCCCTGAGCCAGATCGGCAACGTCGGCCCGGACCTGGGCCAGAGCTACATCATCGACTCCTTCCTGGTAGTGGTACTCGGCGGCGTCGGCCAGCTGGCCGGTAGCGTCATGGCCGCCTTTGGCCTGGGTATCGCCAACAAGCTGCTGGAGCCGCAGATCGGCGCCGTACTCGGCAAGATCCTCATCCTCGCGCTGATCATTCTGTTTATCCAGAAACGTCCGCAGGGGCTGTTCGCATTGAAAGGACGGGTGATCGACTGATGACTCAAGCACTCAACCAAACGCTGCTGGCCCGGGCCACGGCGAAACTGGGACCGAAGGCCTCGCTGACAGCACTCGGCCTGATTCTGCTCGCCCTGCTGGCCATGCCGCTGCTGCACCTGCTGCCGGCGGACAACGCCCTGCACGTCTCGGCCTACGGCCTGACCCTGGTCGGCAAGATCCTCTGCTACACCATCGTCGCATTGGCACTCGACCTGGTCTGGGGCTACGCCGGCCTGCTCTCGCTCGGTCACGGCCTGTTCTTCGCCCTCGGCGGCTACGCCATGGGCATGTACCTGATGCGCGAAAGCGCGGGAGACGGGTTGCCGGCCTTCATGAGCTTCCTCGCCTGGACCGAATTACCCTGGTACTGGTACGGCACCAGCAGCTTCCTCTGGGCGATGTGCCTGGTGGTGCTGGCCCCCGGCCTGCTGGCCCTGGTGTTCGGCTTCTTCGCCTTCCGCTCGCGGATCAAGGGCGTTTATTTCTCGATCATGACCCAGGCGCTGACCTTCGCCGGCATGCTGCTGTTCTTCCGCAACGAGACCGGCTTCGGCGGCAACAACGGCTTCACCAACTTCCGCACCATTCTCGGTTTCGATATCACCGCGCCGGGCACCCGCGCCTTCCTGTTCTTCTGCACCGTGTTGCTGCTGGTCGGCAGCCTGGCGCTGGGCTTCATGCTGGCGCGCAGCAAGTTCGGCCGGGTCCTCACCGCCCTGCGCGATGCGGAAAACCGCCTGATGTTCTGCGGTTACGATCCGCGCGGCTACAAGCTGTTCATCTGGGTGCTCTCCGCCGTGCTGTGCGGCCTGGCCGGTGCGCTGTACGTGCCGCAGGTGGGCATCATCAACCCCAGCGAGATGTCGCCGACCAACTCCATCGAGGCCGCCATCTGGGTCGCCCTGGGCGGGCGCGGCACGCTGATCGGCCCGCTGCTCGGCGCCGGGCTCGTCAACGGCATGAAGAGCTGGTTCACCGTGGCCTTCCCCGAATACTGGCTGTTCGCCCTCGGCGCGCTGTTCATCGTCATCACTCTGTTCCTGCCCAAGGGTGTGATCGGCCTCCTGAAGAAGGAGAAAGACCAATGAGAGCCACTCCAGCACCCGAGCTCATGCTCGAACCCGCCTTCGATCCGGCCGGTGCCGCGCGCGACGCCATTGGCGCCGGGCGCGCCGCCGGCCAGGGCCTGGATGTGCGCCACGGCACCATCCTCACCCTGGAAGGCATCAACGTCAGCTTCGACGGCTTCCGCGCCATCACCGACCTCAACCTGTACATCGGCGTCGGCGAACTGCGCTGCATCATCGGTCCCAACGGCGCGGGCAAGACCACCATGATGGACGTGATCACCGGCAAGACCCGCCCGGACAACGGCCACGCCTACTTCGGCGAAACCCTCGACCTGACCCAGATGAGCGAAGTGGAAATCGCCCAGGCCGGCATCGGCCGCAAGTTCCAGAAGCCCACGGTGTTCGAGGCGCTGAGCGTGTTCGAGAACCTCGAACTGGCGCTGAAGACCGACAAATCGGTGTGGGCCAGCCTGCGCGCCAAACTCTCCGGCGCGCAGAAGGATCGTATCGAGGAGGTGCTGACCACCATCCGCCTGGAAGGCTCGCGGCATCGCCCTGCCGGGCTGCTGTCGCACGGCCAGAAGCAGTTCCTCGAAATCGGCATGCTGCTGGTGCAGGACCCGCAACTGCTGCTGCTCGACGAGCCGGTGGCCGGCATGACCGACGCCGAGACCGAATTCACCGCCGAGCTGTTCAAGCGCCTGGCCGGCAAGCACTCGCTGATGGTGGTGGAGCACGACATGGGCTTCGTCGGCAGCATCGCCGACCACGTCACCGTGCTGCACCAGGGCAGCGTGTTGGCCGAAGGCTCGTTGGAAGACGTGCAGGCCAATGAGCGGGTGATCGAGGTTTATCTGGGCAGATAGAACCGTAGGTTGGGTCGAGGTCGTAGGTTGGGTTGAGGCGCAAAGCGCCGAAGCCCAACGCGTGCACGCCCCTGTTGGGCTTCGCTGCGCTCAACCCAACCTACGAGCTACTTCCGATGGCTCCCACGCTCCAGTGTGGGAACGATCAACAAACCGTGGGAGCGGCTTCAGCCGCGATGCTTTTTAACCGGCAAGGGAGATCGCGGCTAAAGCGGGTCGCCGCCCGGCCGCTCCAACATCTGAATACAGGACATCGACATGCTGCAAGTCCAACAACTCCACCAGTACTACGGCGGCAGCCACATCCTCCGCGGCCTGAGCTTCGAGGCCAAAATCGGCGAAGTCACCTGCCTGCTCGGCCGTAACGGCGTGGGCAAGACCACCCTGCTGAAATGCCTGATGGGCCTGATCCCGGCCAAGGAAGGCAGCATCAACTGGGAAGGTCACACCATCAACGGCCACAAGCCGCACCAGCGCGTGCACGCCGGCATCGCCTACGTGCCGCAGGGCCGCGAAATCTTCCCGCGCCTGACCGTGGAAGAGAACCTGCTGATGGGTCTGTCCCGTTTCGGCGCCGGCGAAGCCAAGACCGTGCCCGAGTTCATCTACGAGCTGTTCCCGGTACTGCGCGAGATGAAGCAGCGCCGTGGCGGTGACCTCTCCGGCGGCCAGCAGCAACAGCTGGCCATCGGCCGCGCCCTGGCCAGCCAGCCGCGCCTGCTGATCCTCGACGAACCCACCGAAGGCATCCAGCCCTCGGTGATCAAGGAGATCGGCGTGGTCATCAAGAAGCTCGCCGCGCGCGGCGATATGGCCATTCTGCTGGTCGAGCAGTTCTACGATTTTGCCGCCGAGCTGGCCGACCAGTACCTGGTGATGAGCCGCGGCGAGATCATCCAGCAGGGCCGTGGCGAAACCATGGAGGCAGATGGCGTGCGCGGACTGGTGGCGATCTGATAAAAGCTCAACCATGAACGCACCGATCTCCCCTACCCTGTTCACCCCCAGCTGGCATGCCGAGCTGGAGCTGGGCTATGCCCGCGCGGGCGAATACACGCGCCCGGTCATGCGCCGCCACCAGGGCCCGCTGCGTGTACAGAAACACCTGTACGCCGAAGGCCCTGAAGTGTGCCAGCACATCATCGTCCACCCGCCCGCCGGCATTGCCGGCGGTGATAGCCTGAACATCCGCGCCAGCGTGGCCGAAAATGCCTGGGCACAACTGACCAGCCCCGGTGCGACCAAGTGGTACCGCGCCAACAGCGCCGCACACCAGCAGGTCGAACTGTGCGTGGCCGCCGGCGCCACCCTGGAGTGGTTGCCGCAGGAAACCATCGTCTATTCCAGCGCCCAGGCCGAGCTGCGCACCCGTATCGAACTGGAGGGTGACGCCCGCCTGTTCTACTGGGACATCGTCGCCCTCGGCCGCCCCGCCGCCGGCGAACGTTTCACCGCCGGGCACTTTCAGGCGCACCTGGATATCCGCCGCGACGGCCAGCCGCTGTGGCACGAGCGCCAGCGTGTGGTCGGTGGCGACGGCCTGCTCGACTCGCCCATCGGCCTGGCCGGCCAGCCGGTGTTCGCCACGCTGCTGGTCAGCGGTGAAGTCGACGCCGAGTTGCTGGAGCGCTGCCGTGAACTTAAAACGCCGGTGCGCGGCGACCTCAGCCAACTGCCGGGCCTGCTGGTCGCCCGCTGCCTGGCTGGCGAAGCGCTGCAGGCACGCGCCTGGCTGATCGAACTCTGGCGCCTGCTGCGCCCTGCACTGCTTGGCCGCGAGGCCGTGCCCCCACGAATCTGGAGTACATAGGTGAGGCCTTCAGTCGTTCCGATCTGCGCGCCTATGTGCGACATGTCGATAGAGATGAATACTCCACAAAACAGGCCCTGCGGGTTGCGGCTTGGCAACTCGCCATGCAGCGTTGCGCACCTAGGAAAGGGGCAACCCTTTCCGTCGGCACGCGCCTTGCCTGACAAGCTGCCAAACCACAACGCACAGACCTGAACAACTGAAGGACTCACCATGGACCTGTCCCCCCGCGAAAAGGACAAGCTGCTGATCTTCACCGCCGGCCTGGTGGCCGAGCGGCGCCTGGCCCGTGGCGTCAAGCTGAACTACCCGGAGGCCATGGCCTACATTTCCGCCGCGCTGCTCGAAGGCGCGCGCGACGGCCAGACGGTCGCCGACCTGATGCACTTCGGCACCACCCTGCTGACGCGCGAGCAGGTGATGGAAGGCGTGCCGGAGATGATCCCGGAGATTCAGATCGAAGCCACCTTCCCCGACGGCACCAAGCTGGTGACCGTGCACCAGCCAATTGCCTGAGGTGCGCAATGAATATCCAGATCAGTGATGCCAGCGAAGTCCATCTGCCGGAGATCCTGGAGATCTACAACGACGCCGTACTCAACAGCACGGCGATCTGGAACGAAACCCAGGTGGATCTGGACAACCGCCGCGCCTGGCTGCTCGAACGTCGCATCGCAGGCTTCCCGGTGCTGGTCGCCCGCGGGCCGCAAGACCAGGTGCTGGGCTACGCCAGCTATGGCCCCTGGCGCGCCATCGAAGGGTTTCGCCATACAGTCGAACACTCGATCTATGTACGCAGCGACCGCCAAGGCCTGGGCATCGGCCCGCAACTGATGGAAGCGCTGCTCGAACGCGCCCGCGCCGCGGGCCTGCACGTCATGGTCGCCGCCATCGAGAGCGAGAACCGCCACTCGATCCGCCTGCACAAGCGCATGGGCTTCGAGGTGACCGGGCAGATGCCCCAGGTCGGCCGCAAGTTCGACCGCTGGCTGGACCTGACCTTCATGCAACTGATTCTGTCCCCGGAAAGGAGCGACTCATGATTCCCGGCGAATACCAGATCCAGGACGGCGAGATCGAACTCAACGTCGGCCGCCGTACCCTCAGCGTCACCGTGGCCAACAGCGGTGACCGACCGATCCAGGTCGGCTCGCACTTCCACTTTTTCGAGACCAATGACGCGCTGACCTTTGATAGACCGAGTACGCGAGGTATGCGCCTGAACATTCCGGCCGGCACCGCCGTGCGCTTCGAGCCGGGGCAGAGCCGCGAGGTGGAGCTGGTCGAGCTGGCCGGTGCACGCCGCGTGTTCGGCTTCGCCGGCCGGGTGATGGGCAATCTTTAGAGTCCCTCACCCCGGCTCTCTCCCAGAGGGAGAGGGAGAAAAGCACCCCGCCGCGGCGGGAATGAACCAGCACGCCGATCAGCCCCCTCTCCCTCCGGGAGAGGGCTGGGGTGAGGGCGATATTGAGCACGGATCTATTCAGGAGTCCCGATGAAAATCAGCCGCCAAGCCTACGCCGACATGTTCGGCCCCACCGTCGGCGACAAGGTGCGCCTGGCCGACACCAGCCTGTGGATCGAGGTGGAGAAGGACTTCACCACCTACGGCGACGAAGTGAAATTCGGCGGCGGCAAGGTCATCCGCGACGGCATGGGGCAGAGCCAGCTGTGCGCCAAGGACGTGGTCGACACGGTGATCACCAACGCGCTGATCATCGACCACTGGGGCATCGTCAAGGCCGACGTCGGCCTCAAGGACGGGCGCATCGCCGCTATCGGCAAAGCCGGCAACCCGGATATCCAGCCCGATGTGACCATCGCCGTCGGTGGCGCCACCGAAGTGATCGCCGGCGAGGGCATGATCCTCACCGCCGGCGGCATCGACAGCCATATTCACTTCATCTGCCCACAGCAGATCGAAGAAGCGCTAATGAGCGGAACCACCACCATGATCGGCGGTGGCACGGGACCTGCCACCGGCACGTTCGCCACCACCGTCACGCCGGGCCCCTGGCACATGGCCAATATGCTCAAGGCCGCCGACGCCTTCCCGATGAACATCGGCTTCACCGGCAAGGGCAACGTGTCCCTGCCCGAACCTTTGATCGAGCAGGTCAAGGCCGGTGCCATCGGTCTGAAGCTGCACGAGGACTGGGGCACCACGCCGGCGGCCATCGACAACTGCCTGGCCGTGGCCGACCAGTACGACATCCAGGTGGCGATCCACACCGACACCCTCAACGAGTCCGGCTTCGTCGAAACCACCCTCGGCGCGTTCAAGGGCCGCACCATCCACACCTACCACACCGAAGGCGCCGGCGGCGGCCACGCCCCGGACATCATCAAGGCCTGCGGCTTTCCCAACGTGCTGCCCAGCTCGACCAACCCGACCCGGCCGTTCACCAAGAACACCATCGACGAACACCTGGACATGCTCATGGTCTGCCACCACCTCGACCCGAGCATCGCCGAAGACGTGGCCTTCGCCGAGAGCCGTATCCGCCGCGAAACCATCGCCGCCGAAGACATCCTCCACGACCTCGGTGCCTTCTCCATGATCAGCTCCGACAGCCAGGCCATGGGCCGCGTCGGCGAAGTGATCACCCGCACCTGGCAGACCGCCGACAAGATGAAGCAGCAGCGCGGCGCCTTGCCCGAGGACGCGCCCGGCAACGACAACTTCCGGGTCAAGCGCTACATCGCCAAGTACACCATCAACCCGGCGATCACCCACGGCATCAGCCATGAAGTCGGCTCGATCGAAGTGGGCAAATGGGCCGACCTGGTGCTGTGGCGCCCGGCCTTCTTCGGGGTCAAGCCAACGCTGATCCTCAAGGGCGGCGCCATCGCCGCCAGCCTGATGGGCGACGCCAACGCCTCGATCCCGACGCCGCAGCCGGTGCACTACCGGCCGATGTTCGGCAGCTACGCCGGCATGCGCCACGCCACCAGCCTGACCTTCATCAGCCAGGCCGCCATGGACGCCGGCGTGCCGGAAAAGCTCGGGCTGCAGAAACAGATCGGCGTGGTCAAAGGCTGCCGCACGGTGCAGAAGAGCGACCTGATCCACAACGGCTACCTGCCCACCATCGAGGTCGACCCGCAGAACTATCAGGTCAAGGCCGACGGCCAGCTGCTCTGGTGCGAACCGGCCGAGGTGCTGTCGATGGCGCAGCGGTATTTCCTGTTCTGAATAAGCCGGCGTTTTTCCGGGCAATGTTGGGCTTCGCTACGCTCAACCCAACCTACGAGACCCGAGCCAGCGTAAATTGCCGGGTCGGTAACCCGTAGGTTGGGTTGAGGCGCCGTGCGCCGAAGCCCAACATGGCCCAACACCAAACAAACACCGCTACACGCACTACACTCGACGCACCTCACTCACCAAGGATGGTGACCATGCGTTATCGACGTGCCCTGGTGCCCGGCGGCACCTATTTCTTCACGGCCTGCCTGGCCGACCGCTCACAAAACCTGCTCACCCGCCATATCGATATCCTGCGCCAAACCATGCGCCAGGTTCGCGCCGATCATCCCTTCGACATCCTGGCCATGGTGGTGCTGCCGGATCATCTGCACTGCCTCTGGCAGCTACCGGAAGGCGACCGCGACTACCCGACCCGCTGGGCGCTGATCAAATCGGGCTTTAGCCGGCAGCTTCCCTGCGCAGAAACGATCAGCCTGTCGCGCCACCTCAAGCGCGAACACGGTATCTGGCAGCGGCGCTTCTGGGAGCATTGCATCGGCGACGAAGAAGACTTGCAGCGGCACGTCGATTACATCCACTACAACCCGGTCAAACACGGGCATGCGGTACGACCGAGCGAGTGGCCGTTTTCCTCGATTCACCGCGCGATTCGGTTGGGGCTGGTGCCAGCGGATTGGGGCGGGCCAGAGGAAGATCGATGAGCGAAATCATGTTGGGCTTCGGCGCCAAGGCGCCTCAACCCAACCTACGACACAGTGTCGACCTGGTAGGTTGGGTCGGGCCGCGTAGGTTGAGCGCAGCGAAGCCCAACATTGCCACCGCCCATAACATCCCCAACACATCACCGTGAGCGCTGCTGGCTCCACACCAGCGCCGCGCCGCTGAGGATGATCACCAGCATGCCGAGTACCGCCCAGGCGTCCGGCAGGTGGTCGAATAACAGCGCACTGATCAGCGTGGCGGTCAGGATCTGTCCGTAGGTGAACGGCGCCAGCGCGGCCGGGCTGGCAAAGCGGTAGGCGTGGGTCAGCAGCATGTGCCCGGTCATGGCGATGCCGCCCAGCGCGGCCATCAGCAACATGTCCATCAATGCCGGCGTTTGCCAGACCCAGGGCAGCAGCAGTGAAGTGCCCAGGCTACCGACCAGGGCGGTGAGGAAGTTGCTGGTCGCCGGGTTGTCGGTGCTGCCCAGGCGCTGGGTAATCAACTGGTAGAAGCCGAAGCAGAACGCCGCCGCCAGCGGCAGCAGACTGGCCGGGGTAAACAGCGCACCGCCCGGCCGCACGATCAGCAGCACACCCAGCAGGCCGCCACCGGCCGCCAGCCAGACGCCCAGGCTGACTTTCTCCTTGAGCCAGAACACGGCGAGCAGCACCACCACCAGCGGTGCCAGGAAGATCACCGCCGTCGCTTCGCCCAGCGGCATGTAGCGCAGGCCGCTGTAGAACAGCAGCGTCACCGCCACCAGGCTGATGCCCCGCGCCAGCTGCAGCATGGGTCGCCGAGTGCGTACCAGATCCAGGCCCATGCGCGGGGCGAACAGCACCAGCATCAGCGCGCTTTGTGCCCAGTAGCGCAGGCAGGCCACCAGCAACACCGGATAGGCGGAGGCCAGCACCTTGGCCAGCGCGTCCTGGCTCGAGAGCAGCAGGCCGGCACAGAGGATCAACACAATGCCCAGGCCTGGGCGGGAATGGTCGGACACGGGAAATACCAGAGAGGAACGTTAGGACGCCTGGCCGAAGCCGTGGGCAAACAGGACGCCGAGCACCAGCGGCATCACCAGCACGCTGCCGAGATTGCCGATCAGCACCAGCGAAGCCACCTTGTGCGGCTCCTGGCGGTACTGCTCGGCCACCATGTAGTTGAGCACTGCTGGCGGTAGCGCGGCGAACACCCACAGGCAGGCCAGTTGCACCTGGGACAGGTCGAGCCACAGCGCCAGCGGCCAGGCCAGCAGCAGGCCACTGGCCGGACAGGCGATGGCGCCGAGCAGGCCCAGACGCCAGGCCGAAAAGTCCACGTCGAGCATGCGCACGCCGAGGGCGAACAGCATCAGCGGTACGCAGATCTCACCGAGCATGCGGCAGGCCTCCAGCAGCCAGCCCGGCAGGTCGATACCGCTCACATTAAGGGCCAGGCCGGCGATGCTGGCGATCACCACCGGCACCCGCAGCAGGCGCCACAGCGGTGCATGGCGGTCGAGCATGTGCAGGCCGACCGAGAAGTGCAGCAGCATCTCGACCACGAACAGCACCACCGCCGCCGGCAGCGCCTGCTCGCCAAAGGCCAGCACCATCAGCGGCAGACCCATGTTGCCGGCGTTGCTGAACATCATCGGCGGCAGGAAGGTGCGCAGGTCCAGCTTCAGCCAGCGCGCCAGCGGCCACAGCAGCAGCCCCGAGCCGAGTACGATCACCGCACCCGCCAGGGCCAGGTGGGCGTAATCCTGCAGCGGCGCCTGGCGTTCGGCGAGCACGACGAACACCAGCAGCGGTACGAACAACTCCATGTTCAGGGTGTTCAGCTGGCGGATATCGGGGCTGCGAAAACGGCCATAGAGCGCCCCACAACCGGCAATCAGGAAGACCGGCAGCAGCGTGGCAAGGATGTGCGCGAACATGGAGGCTCCGACTTCGAGCAGCCGAGAAAATAGTTCGTTAGCTTCGCAAGTATTCAAGCCGAAAGGCAATACGCCTTTGGTGGGTCACGATCAGCGGCCGCCGTGCGCTCAATACAGACAAGACTTGCTTCGAGGAACGCGCTGCGGTTGACTGCCGGCTGTCCCGCCACGAGAAGCACCATGTCCCAAGCCCTGCGCGAACAGCTGAAAGCTCGCCTGCAGCCCTTGCTGGAGTCCCGCGGCTTTATCGCCGACCACCCTCAGAGCGCGCTGTTCTGGACGTATCGACGCCTGAGCGGAGACCAGTCGCATATCCTCGAAGTGCAATGGGACAAGTACCAGCGCCCGCGCTTCATCATCAACTACGGCACCTGCCCGGCCAGCGGCCTGCAACTACCGGATGGGCTGCATCCTGCCGCCAGCGTCGCCGCGCACTGGACGCAAGATGCCGGGCGCCTGCAGGACGGCACCACAGCCGGCGAGCACTGGTTTCGCCAGAACCGGCCCTGGTGGCGTCGCCTGCTGGGCAAGCCCGCCCAGGTGGACGCCCAGGAACCGGTACAGCGCCTGATGGCCTGCCTGGGGGAAGTGGAAATCTACTGGCAAAGCGGCCTGCTCGGCCCGCATATGTGGCCGCTGGCCAAACACCGTCAACGCAGCTGACTGTCCTTGCTGGCACGCCGGTTGTAGCCGCTGTTCACCGGCTGTTCCTTGTCATGCACGCCCTGACACGCCACGCACAGGCGTACGCCCGGCACGGCCTGGCGCCGCGCCTCGGGAATCGGCGCAGCGCACGCCTCGCAATGCAGCAGGCTCTCGCCGCGCGGCAACTGGCTGCGGGCGCGGGCAATGGCGTCCTCGATGCTGCTGTCGATCTGCTCCTGTACCGCACCGTCACTGATCCAACCGCCGGCCATGACCTGCCCTCCTCTGTCGTCTTCACGACACAGGTATGCGCCGCGCAGACGCAACTGACAAGGCTCAGGCGCGCAACAGCTCGCTGTGCTCACGCAAGACACGGAGCATGAGGGCATCCTGATTGAGGTCATGGATGGTCTTGAGCAACTGCTGGCGCAGCAACTCGTCGGCGGTGGACTCGGCGGCGCGCATCAGCACCAGGGCCGCGTCTTCGTTGCGCTCGGCGATCATGTCCAGGTTCTTGCGGATATTGCGGGAAATACGCACGGGATAGGCTTTCTGCTGAATCGGGCCGTCACTCTAACCAGCCCCTGTGACGGCCTTGTTGCAGCCTTCCCGTGCGCAACACCTTGTTGCAGTCAGCCAAGACTCAGTCCAGCTGGCCGGTTTCACGCAGCCAGGCCTCGGAACGACGCAGGCCTTCTTCCAGGCTCATCTGCGGGTTGTAGCCTAGCAGCTGGCGCGCCTTGTCGATGGAGATTTCCCCTGTGCGGGCGAATATGCGCATCACGTCCGGCGCAGTTTCGTTGGGCTTGTTCAGCAGACGGCAGACGCGCCAGATCAGGCCTGTCAGGCCCAGTGCCAGCCACAGCGGCAGCGTGCGCGGCGAACCGCTACGCCCGGCCCAGCGCCAGTGGTGGGCGAAAAATTCGCCCACGCTGACCGATTCGGCAGAGCTGATGTGGAAGATCTGGCCACGGCCTTGCGGCAGACCAGCGGCCAGCATCACGCCATCGAGCAGGTCATCGATGTACACCGGCGTCCAGCGCCCACGGCCGCCAGCGGGCAGAATCAGTTGCCCCGCCTTGGCCATCTTCAGCGGCTCGCTGAGCCAGGCACGCGAGCCCGGCCCGTAGACATCGCCCGGCCGCACGATGGTGCAGTCGATCTCGCCAGCGGCATGCGCGGCCAGCACCATGTGCTCGCTGGCGCCCTTGGCCACGCCATAGCGGTAGACATCGCCGATCACCACTTCATTGCGCTCGTCGGCCACGCCCTTGCAGCGCCAGCCCAGCGCGGCGATGGAGGAGAAGTGCACGAAACGACGGGTGCCCGAGGCGATGGCTACATCCAGGCAGTTGCGCACGCCACGCGCGGAGACCTCGCTGTACTGCTGCCAGGAAGCCGCCAGCGACACCACCGCAGCGGTGTTGATGAACAGCTCGCAGCCCCCGGCGTGCTCGGCCCAGGACTCAGGACGGGTCAGGTCGCCCGCCACCACGTTGTTGGCCGGGTCGGCGTGCAGGTCCATACCACGCACCTCGGCCCCCAGCTCTCGATAGCGCTGGGCCAGGGCACGGCCGATGAAGCCGCTGGCGCCGGTGATGAAGACGGAACGCGGCACGGCAGGCGTCTGCCCGCCCACGCCGACAGGCATGTAGGCTTGGGTCATGGTGTTTACTCGCGTAGAGGAAAAGCCCGCCGCAAGCGACGGGCTGACACAGACTTGGCTAAACGTTCAGGCGCTTATTCGACGCTGTAGCCGGCGTGGCCCGGGCGGATGTACTTGGCTGGCTGCAGACCGCGCTCCCTGACCAGGCGATCGATCATCTGCGTGATGTCGCTGGCATCCATGGTGTTGACGTAGTTGCCCTCGGCATCGAAGTTGATGTTGGCGCCATACACCACCATGAAGGTATCAGTGACCTCGGTGTTGTCGGCCGGCACGCTGAAGGTATGGATCGAGCCACCCGGCTCGAACAGATAGCAACCCGCAGTCTGCGGCTGATCCGGATACTCCACGTAGTTCCACTTGCCACTCATGGTGAACAGGTGCACCACGCCAGTGTGGTAGTGGCACGGCAAGGTCACTCCGGGATGAAAGCGCACGCGCAGGCACCACACACCGACATTCGGGTCGAGATACAACGGCTGCACATCGACACCCGGGAAGTGCGGCCCCATGGCGTCCTCGTAGATCGGCAACTCATTGGTGTTGAGGGTCAGCAGCTCTTTGTGGTCAAAGACCGGAATCGGCATGGGCATCTTGTTGTTCTCCAGATCAGGCTATGGGCGATCCCTCGGGATCTGCTGTCATGCTGCGCCAGGAACACCCCACAGACTTGATAAAGTGCGCCACGGCCTGTTCATTTCATGCCAGCCGCCACCTGCAGAGAGTTTGACAAAGCACGCCAGGACACCCAGCATCTGACAACGCAAAAGCCACAAGAACAATGATCACGGCTGCCCCATGAACTACTTCACCCGCGCCTCCTCCCTGGCCGAATTCCAGCCTTTCGCCAGCACTCAAGGGCTCAATGCACAGGACATCCTGCGCGACGCCGAACTGCCCGCGGCCTGCCTGGAAAGGCCAGAAGACCTGATCCCCTACTCACGTTTCGGCCGGGTGCTGGAACTGTGCGCCGAGCGCAGCGGCAACCCGTTGTTCGGCCTGCAGTTCGGCCTGCACCAAGGGGTCAGCATCTTCGGTTCGCTGCTCTATTTGATCCGCAACGCCGACAACGTCGGTGAGGCCTTGCGCGACCTCAGCCAGTACTTTCATGTGCACGACACCGCCGCCGACGTGGTGATCGAACGCCAGGGCGAACATGCGCTGCTGTGCTATCGCCCGGCCAGCCTGGAGACGCCCGGCCTGCGCCAGATCAGCGAACTGGCCATGGGCGTCGGCCACCAGTTGATGCGCACCCTGCTGGGCAGCCGCTGGCAGATCGCGGCGGTGCTGCTGCAACACGCCCCGCAAGTGGCCACCAGCCAATACCGGCGCCTGCTCGGCGTGGCACCGCGCTTCAACAGCACGCAGGACGCGCTGATGTTCGACGCCGCCCTGCTCGCCATTCCCTTGCGCGATGCCGACAAGGCGCTGCACAAGCTGGTGCAGCAGCACCTGGCTGCGATGGCCCACCTCAAGCGCAACGAGCTGACCAGCTATGTCCAGCGCCTGCTGCGCAACTTCCTGCCCAATGGCCGGGTGACCATCGACTACATCGCCGACTTCATGCAGCTCAGCCCACGCTCGCTGCAGCGGCACCTGAACGAGGCCGGCACTTCGTTCCAGCAACTGCTGGACCAGACCCGTCAGGCCATGACCCAGCACTACCTCAAGGAGTCGCAGATCAGCCTGGGGCAGCTTGCCGAATTGCTCGGCTATTCCGACCAGAGCGCCTTCTCCCGTGCCTTCCAGCGCTGGTACGGCATGAGCCCGAGCCAGTGGAGCAAGACCCACATCAGCACAGCCGCTTCGGCTCCTCCGCCGCACTGAAGGCCCATACGAAAACGGGCACCCCAGGTGCCCGTTGTTCGCCGTGCCCGCCGTTACTGCTTCTGATACTTCATGAACTGCTCCATCATCTGGTCGACGGTGAAGCTGGCCGGGCGCTGGCGTGGCGGATATTTCTCGAACGTCATCAGGAACTGACGCACACGCACCATGGCCGGCAGGCCGGCGGCATGGATCTTCTTGTCCCACCAGTTGTTGTAGTTGTTCGAGTCGGTATCGGCCCGCTCGTAGGGGTCGCGGCGCAGGTTGAAGACTTTCGGTGCGCGCAGCTTCACGAACGGATCACGCCATACATCAAAACGGCTAGCCCGCTGCTCTGCATACACCAGTTTCCAGTCACCATCGCGCGAGGCCAGCAGTTCGCCATCGTCGCTGAAGTAGTAGAAGTCGGTACGCGGCCCCTTCTTCTCCTTGCCCTGCAGGTAGGGTGCGAAGTCATAGCCGTCGAGGTGTACGTTGAATTTCTTGGTGCCTGCCTGGTAGCCGGACAGCAGCTGCTCCTTGACCTGCGGCACGCCGGCAATGTGCATCAGCGTCGGCACCCAATCCAGGTGCGACATGATCTCGTTGGAAATGCTGCCCGCCTTGATCTGGCCAGGCCAGCGCACCAGTGCCGGCACACGGAAGCCACCTTCCCAGTTGGTGTTCTTCTCGCCGCGGAACGGGGTGATGCCGGCATCCGGCCACTGGTTGAAATGCACGCCGTTGTCGGTGGTGTAGAGCACCAGGGTGTTGTCGGCCACGCCCAGCTCATCGAGCTGCTTGAGCAGTTCACCGACCTGCTCGTCATGCTCGACCATGGCGTCGTTGTAGAAGTCCTGGCCCGACTTGCCACGGGTCTTCTCGTTGATGTGGGTGTAGTAGTGCATGCGGCTGGCGTTGAACCAGACGAAGAACGGCTTGTCGGCCTTCACCGACTGGTCGATGAAACGCTTCGAGGCCTGCAGGAACTCATCATCGATGGTTTCCATGCGCTTCTTGTTCAGCGGGCCGAGGTCCTCGACCTTGCCGTCTGCGGTGCTGTGAATGACACCACGCGGGCGCAACAGCTTGTCCAGCTGCGGGTTCTTGGTCCAGTCCATGTCCTCCGGCATTTCCTCGGCATTGAGGTGGTAGAGGTTGCCGAAGAACTCGTCGAAACCATGCTGGGTCGGCAGGAATTCGTCGCGGTCACCCAGGTGGTTCTTGCCGAACTGGCCGGTGGCATAGCCCTGCGGCTTGAGCAGCTCGGCCAGGGTCGGGTCTTCCTTCTGAATGCCCAGCGGCGCGCCCGGCAGGCCGACCTTGGTCAGGCCGGTGCGTACCGGACTCTGCCCGGTGATAAAGGCCGAGCGGCCGGCGGTGCAGCTCTGCTCGCCGTAATAGTCGGTGAACATCATGCCTTCGTTGGCCAGCCGGTCGATGTTGGGCGTCTGGTAGCCCATCATGCCGTGGCTGTACTTGCTGATGTTGGTGATGCCGATGTCGTCGCCGAAGATCACCAGGATATTCGGCTTGTCGGCGGCCTGTGCCAGCGGCAGGGCGAGCACGGAGGCCGCCACGACGGCCCGCGCCCAGGGCAACAGGGCGGACGAGAGAATACGCATAATCGCAGTCCTTATTGTTATTAAGGCCCGCCACGCGACAGGCCGAGGCAATGCACTGGCAAATGCTAGTCCAGAGCCTTGCACTATGCGGCGGGATGCGCTGTCGCTTTATACCTATCGCGCCAAACCTTTATCAAATGACGCCAGATCACTCCTTGACGTTCATGTACTCGCGCGCCCAGACGATGTAATCCTCCGGTTGGGTGTACTTGTGCGTCAGTTCGGTGGCATTGAGGTCGCTGGCGGCGATGCCGCGCTGCTCGCGCAGGCAGTCGTAAGTGGCCTTGATCGCCGCAAAGTAGGCGGCGTGGCCGTCCACCACGATGCGCACACCGAGCTGGGCCAAACGGGCATCGTCACGCAGTTCCGGGTTGCCATAGCTGACCAGCATCAGCGGCACGCTGAGGTGGGAGGCGATCTGCTCCAGATGGTCGAAGTCCCGAATACCGACCATACAGATACCGTCGGCACCGGCGGATTCGTAGGCCAGGGTGCGACTCACCACCTCATCCACGTCCAACACTGCAGCGTTGGTGCGCGCAATGATCGCCAACTGCGGGTCGAAGCGCGCTTCCAGCGCCGCACGGATCTTGCCGACACCCTCGTCCACACTGATCAGGTCGGTGGACTTGCGACCAAACTGGGCCGGCAGCAGGGTGTCCTCGATGGTCAGTGCGGACACCCCGGCGCGCTCCAGTTCCATCACGGTGCGCATCACGTTGAGGGCATTGCCATAGCCATGGTCGGCATCGGCGATAAACGGCAGGCGAGCCACCCGCCCTATGCGCGTAGCCTGTTCGGCAAATTCGCTGAGGGTGATCAGGGCGAAGTCCGGTGCCGCCAAGACTTGTAGTGAAGCTACAGAACCACCCAGGATTCCCACTTCAAAACCAAGGTCGGCGGCGATACGCGCAGACATGGGGTCGAATACAGAAGCCGTGTGATAGCAGGCATTCGAGTTGAGAAGGGCACGAAATCGCACGCGCAGGTCGTGATGCGAGGCTTTGGACATGATGGGCACTATCGCTGATTCTTGGTCTCTGGGAGCGGACGATTATGTAGTAAAACTACAGATCCAGCCAAATTTCCGATCCCAAGCCTGGCAGAACCGCCTTGCGCCTCGCTTTCAAAGACGGCAGATATGGAGACCCGCCAAGCCTCTGGCTGCATGGATTTTTTTGTCGCTATTTTGTTATGTTATTTCATCTATATAAGGAAATAGCATGAAAAATACGCTTCACCTCCAAACTATCGGAATCTTCTCTCTGCTCCTGCACAGCAGTGCCTGGGCACAAGGCAGCCTGGTACTGGAAAGCACGTCCATTAGCGACAGCCGCCTGGAAAGCGCCAGCGGCCCGGTCGAAGGCTACCGCGCCACCCGCTCCGCCACCGCCACCCGCACCGACACGGATATCCGCGACACCCCGCAGACCATCGAAGTGATCCCCAGCCAGGTACTGAAAGACCTCGGCACTACGCGTATCGACCGCGCCCTGGACTTCGCCGGCGGCGTATCGCGGCAGAACAACTTCGGCGGCCTGACCTTCTACAACTACAGCGTGCGTGGCTTCACCACCGACCAGCTGTATCGCAACGGCTTCGCCATCAACCGCGGCAGCTACAGCTCGCCGGATACCGGCGCCATCGAGCGCATCGAGGTACTCAAGGGCCCTTCCGCCAGCCTGTATGGCCGTGGCGACCCCGGCGGGCTGGTCAATATCGTCAGCAAGCGCCCACAGGCCGAAGCCTTCACTCACCTGGACCTCAGCGCCGGCACCTGGGACCGCTACCGCACCAGCCTGGACGCCAACACACCGCTGAGCGACGACGGCAGCCTGCTGTCGCGCATCAATCTGGCGGTCGAGGACAACGGCAGCTTCCGCGACCATGTGGACAACCGCCGCCAGGTGGTCACCCCTTCGCTGACCTGGCAGCTCGACCCGGACACCACGCTGCAGCTGGACGCCGAGTTCTCCCGCACCGAGTCGGTGTTCGACCGCGGCATCCCGGCGGTGAACGGCGAGATGGGCGCCGTGCAGCGCTCCACCTTCCTCGGCGAGCCGAACGACGGCCATATCCGCAACGACAACCAGACCCTCGACCTGGCGCTGGAGCGCTACCTGAGCGAGGACTGGAAACTGCGCCTGGCCAACCACTACACCCAGGGCCATATGCAGGGCGACTCCAGCGAGCCGGGCGCACTGGTGGGCGATACCGTCACCCGGCGCTTCCGCCAACGCGACTTCGAGTGGAACGACAGCATCACCCAGGCCGAACTGCACGGCCTGGTGGAGGGCTTCGGCTGGCAGCACCAGTTGCTTGCCGGCCTGGAGTACGAGAACTACCGCAACAGCCAGAAGTACCCGCAGAGCGGCCTGTCGCTCGGCTACGGACAGAACATCTACGACCCGGTGTACGGCGCGCCCAAGCCGGCGATCACCAGCCCCAACGACTTCTTCGAGCAGACCGAGAGTTACGCCCTCAACCTGCAGGACCAGATCACCTTCAGCGAACGCCTGCGCGGCCTGCTCGGCGTTCGCCTGGAACGGGTCGAGCAGCATGCGCTGAACCGCGCCACCGGTGAGGAAAACTCGCAGTACAAGGACGTCGCCACCCCGCGCATCGGCGCGCTCTACCAGCTCACCCCGCAGGTCGGCGTGTTCGCCAACGCCTCGTCCTCGTTCAAGCCCAACGCCCTCGGCACCCAGGGCCAGGTGTACAAACCGGAAAAAGGCATCGGCTACGAGAGCGGGCTGAAGCTGGACCTGCTCGACGGCCGCCTGGGCGGCACCATCGCCCTGTTCCACATCGACAAGGAAAACGTCATCACCACCGACGCCCTGGGCGAAAGCGTGGCGGCCGGCGAGGCGCGCAGTCAGGGCCTGGACATGCAGTTCAGCGGCCAGCTCAGCGACGCGGTGCGGGTGATCGGCGCCTACGCCTACATCGACGCCGAAGTGACCCAGGGCGATGCCGCCATCCCCACCGGCAGCGACCTGCTCGGCGTGGCACAGCACAGCGGCAGCCTGATGGCAGTGTACGAGTTCCAGGGCGGCGCCCTGCAGGGTTCGGATATCGGCGCGGCGGTGAACTATGTCGGCGACCGTTCCGGCCAGGCCGGCAGCGACTTTCGCCTGGACGCCTACGAGACGCTGGACCTGCTCGCCCACTACAAGGTCAGCCCGGACGTCACCCTGGGCGTGAACCTCAACAACCTCTTCGACCGCAAGTACTACGAGCGCAGCTACAACAGCGTCTGGGTACTGCCGGGCGAGCCGCGCAACCTCAACTTCAGCCTGAGCCTGGCGCTCTAAGGATTTTTCACCATGCGTATCTCCCTTTCCCTGATGTTCGCCGGCCTGCTCGTCTGCGGCCAGGCCGCCGCCCACGGCCTATGGACTGAACAGCGCCGCGGCAACCATGAAGTCATCTACGGCCATGGCGCCGAGGACGACGCCTTCAAGGCCGAGAAGATCAGCGGTGCCTGGGCTTACGACGGCGCCGGCAAGATGATCCCGGTGAGCGTGCAGCGCCTGGACGACCACGCCCGCCTGCAGCCGCTGCGCGCGCCGGCGGTGCTGGCCGTAGCGCTGGACAACGGCGCCTGGTCGCAGACCCCGGACAAGCAGTGGATCAACCAGGGTCGCAGCCAGGTACCGAACTCCACCCACTCGCTGCACACCTACAAGTACAGCCTGGCGGTGCTCGCGTCCGGTGCCCAGCTGCCGGACCTGAGCAAGCTGCGCCTGGCCATCGTGCCGCAAACCGACCCGCTTGCGGTCGGCCCGGGCAAGCCGCTGCGCGTGCAGGTACTGGCAGATGGCAAACCAGCCAAGGACGTCAAGCTGATCGGTGACTATCGCGGCATGCCGCACGAAGTCAGCGCGACCACGGATGCACAAGGCTTTGCCGAAGTCGTGGTGCGCAACCAGGGCCTGAATATCATCGCCGCCGAGCTGTACCAGCCAGTCAAGGACGACAAGGATATCGAGGAAGAGGGGCTGTTCGCCTCGCTGACCTTCCTCGGTGAAGAGCACCGCGAATAAGCGCCCCCGGCCGGGGGCACTGGCCCTCGGCCCCTGCAGTGCCAACCGACCTGCGGCAGACATTTGCCCATGCAGGGAGCGCCGCGCTCGCATAGAATGCGCGGCCGTTTTTCCGGAGCGCAGCATGAATTCCTCCCCCTCCGCCAATGCCCTGGGCATCGACTTCGGCACCTCCAACTCCACCGTCGGCTGGTGGCGCTCCGGCATGGAACCCTTGCTGGAGCTGGAAGACGGCAAGATCACCCTGCCCTCGGTGATCTTCTTCAATACCGAGGAGCGTCGCCCGGTGTACGGCCGCCAGGCCCTGAGCGAATACCTGGATGGCTACGAGGGGCGCCTGATGCGCTCGCTCAAGAGCCTGCTTGGCTCCAAGCTGCTGAAAAGCGAAACCACCGTGCTGGGCAGCGCCCTGCCGTTCCGCGACCTGCTCGGCTTCTTTATCGGCGAGCTGAAAAAACGCGCCGAGCAGCAGGCCGACCGCGAGTTCGAGCAGGTGGTCTTGGGCCGCCCGGTGTTCTTTGTCGACGACGACGAAGCCGCCGATTGCGAAGCAGCCAACACGCTGGAGGCGGTAGCGCGCAAGCTAGGCTTCAAGGAAGTGTCCTTCCAGTACGAACCGATTGCCGCAGCCTTCGACTATGAGCGCAGCATCCAGCGCGAGGAACTGGTGCTGATCGTCGACATCGGCGGCGGTACCTCGGACTTCTCCCTGGTGCGCCTGGCGCCGGAGCGCCGCGAACTGAACGAGCGCCAGGACGACATCCTCGCCACCGGCGGCGTGCACATCGGCGGCACCGATTTCGACAAGCAGCTCAGCCTGGAAGGCGTCATGCCTCTGTTCGGCTATGGCAGCCGGATGAAGAGCGACGCGCTGATGCCGACCAGCCACCACCTCAACCTGGCCACCTGGCACACCATCAACGCGGTGTACGCACAGAAGGCTCAGCTGGCGCTGAAGAGCATGCGCTACGACATCGTCGACCCGACCGGCATCGACCGCCTGCTCAGCCTCACCGAACAGCGCGCCGGACACTGGCTGGCGATGCAGGTGGAGGACAGCAAAATTGCCCTGACCGAACAGGACAGCCGCGTCATCGACCTGTCACGGATCGAGGACGGCCTCAGCGCCCTGCTCGACCGCCCGCTGTTCGACCGCGCCATCGACGGCCTGCTCGAACGCATCCGCGCGGGCGTCAACGAGCTGCTGCTCAAGGCCGGGATCAGCCACGGCGAGATCGACACCATCTTCTTCACCGGTGGCTCCAGCGCCATTCCGGCCCTGCGCCAGAGCGTAGCCGCACTGCTGCCCAACGCCCGTGCCACCGAAGGCAACAGCTTCGGCAGCATCGGCAGCGGCCTGGCCATCGAGGCCCGTCGTCGCTACGGCTGACCGCTCGGCCCGCCGGCAGCTGCGGATTCGCTGCGGGCAGGTTAGGGTTGGCCATCGTCACATTCTGGAGCCCCTCATGCGCCCCATCATCACCCTGCTTTGCCTGCTCTCCCTCACCGCCTGCGACGGCGGTGCGGCCACCGCCACCACGGCCAAACTGCAGGCTGACCAGGCCAAGCAGGCACAGCAGCAGATGCAGCAGCTCAAGCAGCAGATCGACCAAGCCAACGCGAAAAACCAGCAGCGCCTGGAGCAGCTGGAACAACAAGGGCAGCAGTGAAACGAAAAAGGCCGGGCAAATGCCCGGCCTTTTCTTTGCCCGCCCGAATCAGGCTGCGCGCCTGAGCAGTAATACGCCGGCCAGGGCGCAAATGGTCGCCGGCACCGCCACCGCCAGCAGCGGCGAGAAGCCGAACACCAGGCTGGACGGGCCGAGCAGGTCCTGGGCAATGCGGAACACGAAGCCCACCAGCACGCCGGTGAATACGCGCTGACCGAGAGTCACCGAGCGCAGCGGGCCGAAGATGAAGGAGATCGCCATCAGCACCAGCGCGGCGGTCACCAGTGGCTGCAACACCTTGGTCCAGAACGCCAGCCAATAGGTGCCGTTGTTCAGCCCCTGCTCGCCGAGATAGTGGATGTAGCGCCACAGGCCGCTCACCGACAGCGCCTCGGGCTCCAGCACCACAGTGCCCAACAGCTCAGGCTTAAGCTCGACGTCCCAGCGCTCGCTGGCAGCCGTTTTCAGCTCGGTATGGCGCTCATGGAACAGCGTGGTTTTGACATCCTCCAGCTGCCAGTAATCGCCCTGGTACTGGGCGCGACGGGCAAAGCTGGACGACAGCAGTTTGCGCTGATCATCGAACTGGTAACGGGTCACACCGATCAGCTTGCCACCCGGCTGCACGGCGTTGATATGCACGTATTCCTGGCCCTGACGGTGCCACAGGCCGTGCTTGGAACTCTGCGCCTCGCCACCACCCTGGGCCAGCGAGCGCTGGGCCTGGGCCTGGTTCTCGCTCCAGGGCGCCAGATACTCGCCGATCAGCACGCCGACCAGCATCAGCACCAGCATGGGTTTCATCACCGCCCAGACGATACGCCCGACCGACACGCCGGCGGCGCGCATGATGGTCAGCTCGCTGTTGCTGGCCAGGCTGCCGAGACCGATCAGGCAGCCGATCAGCGCCGCCATCGGCAGCATCTCGTAGGTGCGCCGCGGCAGGGTCAACAACACATAGATGAGCACATCCAGGGTGCCGTAAGTGTCGCTCAGGTCGCCCAGCTCATCGATGAAGGCGAACAACAGGGCCAGGCCAACGATGATGCCGAGCACCGCCAGGATGGCGAAGAAAACGCTGCTACCGATGTAACGATCAAGCTTACGCATGGGCCGCCTCCTTCATAACGCGGCGACTTGCCAGCTTGAGTTGCAGCGGCTGCCAGAGGAACAGGCCCGCACCGATCAGCAGGAACAGGCCATGCACCCACCACAGGCCGAGCTGCATGGGGATCTTGCCCTTGTCCAGCTGGCCGCGCGCGGCGATCAGCAGACCGAGGTAGGTCATGTACAGCAAGATCGCCGGCAACAGCTTGAGGAAGCGCCCCTGACGCGGGTTGACCCGAGCCAGCGGCACCGCCAGCAGGGTCACCACGAACACCAGCATGGGGATGGACAGGCGCCACTGTAGCTCGGCCTGCTCACGCGGTTTGTCGCTGCCGAACAGTTCGCGGGTGGGAATCGCCTCACGCTCGCCGATCTCGTTGCTGACACTGGGCTTGGGCAGCAGCACGCCATAGGTGTCGTACTTGATCACCCGATAGTCGGCCTGCCCCGGGTTGCCATCGTAGCGATAGCCATTTTCCAGAATCAGATAGCGGCTACCGTCGCCCTGAATGACCTGGCGCCCTTTCTCGGCCACCAGCACACTGATGTCGGCATTCCTGGACTTGTCCTTGGCGGTCGCAGCTTTCTTCTCGGTGATGAACACGCCGCTGAGCTGGCCACGGTCCTCGGACAGCGCCTCGGTATAGGTCACTCGCGAGCCATCCTTCATCGACTGAAAGCGCCCGGGCACCAGGGTATCGAATTCGGTCAGGGCATCCTGCTGGTTGAGGATGCGCGCCACCTCGGCCACGCCCTGCGGCGCCAGGCCCAGGCTCAGCCAGGCGACCAGCGCAGCCACCAGCGCGGCCGGGGCCATGGTGTAGGACAGCAGGCGGCGGTTGCTCATGCCGGTGGCGGACAGCACGGTCATCTCGCTGTCCAGGTACAGACGGCCGTAGGCCAGCAGGATGCCGAGGAACAGGCCCAGCGGCAGGATCAGCTGGAGGAAGCCGGGCATGCGGTAGCCCATGATCAGGAACAATACGCCCGGATCCAGCACTCCCTGTGCAGCCTGGGCGAGATACTTGATGAAACGTCCGCTCATGATGATCACCAGCAGCACGGCACTCACCGCGCTGAGGGTCACCAGCACTTCACGGGACAGGTAACGGAAGACGATCAAACCAGACGCTCCAGGGTTGTCAGGCTCAGGCGGCAACGCTCACACTAGCCGCACTCGGATGGCCGGCCCGCCTCGGCGGACCCTTGAAAAAATAGCCGGCATTATCCTGCAAACCCGACTCTTTGTCTTGGGGACAGCTCACCATGGAATTTCTCGTCAAAAGCACCCGCCCGGAAACCCTGAAGACCGCCACCCTGGTGGTCGCCCTTGGCGAAGGTCGCAAGCTAGGTCTCGCGGCCAAGGCCGTGGATGACGCCAGCGGCGGCGCCATCAGCGCCCTGCTCAAGCGCGGAGACATCGCCGGCAAGCAGGGCCAGACCCTGCTCCTGCACAGCCTGCCCGGCCTCAAGGCCGAGCGCGTGCTGCTGGTGGGCTGCGGCAAGGGCGAACTGGAAGTGCGTCAGTTCCGCAAACTGGTAGCCGCCGCCCACGGCGTGCTGAAAAACCTCGGCGGCAGTGATGCCGTGCTGGCCCTGGGCGAGCTCAAGGTCAAGGGCCGCGATGCCTACGGCAAGGCGCGCCTACTGGTCGAGACCCTGGCCGATGGCGACTACGTTTTCGATCAGTTCAAGAGCAAGAAGGCCGAACCCAAGGCACTGAAGAAGATCACCCTGATCGCGGACAAGGCCGAGCAGGCCGAAGTCGAGCGCGGCAGCCTGCATGCCCAGGCCATTGCCAGCGGCATGGCCTTCACCAAGGATCTCGGCAACCTGCCGCCAAACCTCTGCCACCCCAGCTACCTGGCCGAAGAGGCCAAGGCCCTGGGCAAGGCGCACAAGAACCTCAAGGTCGAGATCCTCGACGAGAAGAAGCTCAAGGAGCTGGGCGCCGGCGCCTTCCTCGCCGTGGCCCAGGGCAGCGAGCAACCGCCGCGGATGATCGTGATGCACTACCAGGGCGGCAAGAAGGACGACAAACCCTTCGCCCTGGTCGGCAAGGGCATCACCTTCGACACCGGCGGCATCAGCATCAAGCCGGCTGCCGGCATGGACGAGATGAAGTACGACATGTGCGGCGCCGCCAGCGTGTTCGGCACCCTCAAGGCGGTGCTCGAGCTGCAGTTGCCGATCAACCTGGTGTGCCTGCTGGCCTGCGCCGAGAACATGCCCAGCGGCCGCGCCACCCGCCCCGGCGACATCGTCACCACCATGAGCGGACAGACCGTGGAAATCCTCAACACCGACGCCGAAGGCCGCCTGGTGCTGTGCGACACCCTGACCTACGCCGAGCGCTTCAAGCCGCAGGCGGTAATCGACATCGCCACCCTCACCGGCGCCTGCATCGTCGCCCTGGGCAGCAATGTCTCCGGCCTGATGGGCAACAACGACGCCCTGGTGAAGCAGATCATGAAGGCCGGCGACAGCGCCGCCGACCGCGCCTGGCAGCTTCCACTGCACGACGAGTACCAGGAGCAGCTGGACAGCCCGTTCGCCGACATCGCCAACATCGGCGGGCCGAAGGCCGGCACCATCACCGCCGGCTGCTTCCTGTCGCGTTTCGCCAAGAACTTCCACTGGGCGCACCTGGATATCGCCGGCACCGCCTGGATCAGCGGCGGCAAGGACAAGGGCGCGACTGGCCGGCCGGTGCCGCTGCTGACCCAGTACCTGCTGGATCGCGCCTCGGCCTAACCTGACGTAGCGCGGATGCCATCAGGGGACAACACGTCCCGGATGGCATCCGCGCTAGCGACCTCATCACCGCGAGCCTGTCATGCGCGTCGAGTTCTACGTTCTGTCCTCCGCCACCACCGAAGGCCGCCTGCGTGCAGCCTGCCAGCTGGCGACCAAGGCCTGGAAAGCCGGCCTGCCGGTATTCCTGCGCGGCGCCGACCAGGCGCAGTGCGAGGAACTGGACCACCTGCTGTGGCGCTTTCGCGCGGAATCCTTCGTCCCCCACGCCCTGTACGACGAAGACGCCAGCGCGCCCGTCGTCATCGGTCTCGATCAACAACCGGCGCAGGCTGGCGGCGTGCTGCTCAACCTGCACCCACAACTGTCGCCGCATCTGGCACAGTTCAGCCGGGTCATCGAGATCGTCAATCAGGAACCCCAGCTCCTGGCGCAATGCCGCGACAGCTTCCGCCAATACCGCCAGCTGGGGCATGACCCGCAACGCGTGGAACTCTGACGCCTGCCGAGGTCGAAATAGGCCTGTACTCGGCGTAGAATCCGCCGCCTCGGCCCTCTCACCCTTGCCCGTCACCCCTTATGGACAGCTCGCAACCACCCAAGTCCACCCCCCTGCTGGACGATCTCGAAGCCATCCGCCAGTTGCTGGAAAAGGAGCAGCTGGAGCCGCCGCTGCTGACCGAAACCCTGGATGACGACCTAGAGATCCCACTGCTGTCGGAGATCATCGAACCCGGCCCGCTGGCGCCACCCATCGCCCAACCGACAACACCACCCAGCACCGCCCTGCCCTATCCGGTGCAGCCTGCTGTTGCGCCAGCGCAGCAGACCCCGACTGCCCAGGCCATCGGCAGCGCCGTGCAACAAAGCCTGGCCGCGCACAGCCGCCTCGACGCCGAGCTGCGCGCCGCCGCCCAGCTGATCCTGCAGGATGTGATCGACGACTTCGTGCCGCAGATCGAGGCCGAGCTCAAGCGCCGCCTCGACGCCCGCCTGGACCGCCTGCTCAAGCCCAAGGCCTGAGTCCTCCTCGCCAGCAAAATCGGCACCTGGCCGGCGGCCGGTGGCCCGTAGCGACCGGCAGCCGTTATACTTGCCGGCTTTCCCGATCAGTTGCCAATACGGTCCCGCCGCACCCATGGACAAGACCTACCAGCCCCACGCCATCGAAACCGCCCTATACCAGAACTGGGAGGCGAACAACTACTTCGCCCCGCAAGGTTCCGGCGAGCCCTACACCATCATGATCCCGCCGCCGAACGTCACCGGCAGCCTGCACATGGGCCATGGCTTCAACAACTCGATCATGGACTGCCTGGTGCGCTTCCGCCGCATGCAGGGCCGCAACACCCTGTGGCAGCCGGGCACCGACCACGCGGGCATCGCCACCCAGATGGTGGTCGAGCGCCAGCTGGCCGCCGAGGGCATCGGCCGCCACGACCTGGGCCGCGAGAAGTTCCTGGAGAAAGTCTGGGAGTGGAAGGAGCAGTCCGGTGGCACCATCACCCGGCAGATCCGCCGCCTGGGCAGCTCGGTGGACTGGTCGCGCGAGCGTTTCACCATGGACGAAGGCCTGTCCGAGGCCGTTAAAGAAGCCTTCGTGCGCCTGCATAACGATGGCCTGATCTACCGCGGCAAGCGCCTGGTCAACTGGGACACCAAGTTCCACACCGCCATCTCCGACCTCGAAGTGGAAAACCACGACGAGAAGGGCCACCTGTGGAACCTGCGCTATCCGCTGGCCGACGGCAAGAAGACCGCCGAGGGCCTGGACTACCTGATCGTCGCCACCACCCGCCCGGAAACCATGCTCGGCGACTCCGCCGTGGCCGTGCACCCGGAAGACGAGCGCTACAAGGCGCTGATCGGCAGCTACATCGAGCTGCCGCTGGTGGGCCGGCGTATCCCGATCATCGCCGACGACTACTGCGACCCCGAGTTCGGCACCGGCTGCG
The DNA here is from genome assembly GCF_043102245.1 of Pseudomonas sp. zbq_18. NCBI lineage: Bacteria > Pseudomonadati > Pseudomonadota > Gammaproteobacteria > Pseudomonadales > Pseudomonadaceae > Pseudomonas > Pseudomonas sp. zbq_18. Next base: position 55,979 of record NZ_JBICIT010000009.1, read on the forward strand.
TGAAGATCACCCCGGCTCACGACTTCAACGACTACGAAGTCGGCAAGCGCCACAACCTGCCGCTGATCAACATCTTCGACAAGGACGCCCAGGTGCTCGCCAAGGCCCAGGTGTTCAATATCGACGGCAGCGTCAATGCCGAGATCGACGGCAGCCTGCCAGCCGAATACGCCGGCCTCGACCGTTTCGTCGCGCGCAAGCAGATCGTCGCCGCCTTCGAAGCCGCCGGCCTGCTGGAGAAGATCGAAGACCACGCGCTGAAAGTACCGAAGGGCGACCGTTCCGGCACCGTGATCGAGCCGTGGCTGACCGACCAGTGGTACGTCTCCACCAAGCCGCTGGCCGAGAAGGCCATCGCCGTGGTCGAGAGCGGCGAGATCCAGTTCGTGCCCAAGCAGTACGAGAACATGTACTTCAGCTGGATGCGCGACATTCAGGACTGGTGCATCAGCCGTCAGCTGTGGTGGGGCCACCGCATCCCGGCCTGGTACGACGAGGCCGGCAACGTCTACGTCGGCCGCGACGAGGCGGAAGTGCGCGCCCAGCACAACCTGGGTGACATCGCCCTGCGCCAGGACGAAGACGTGCTGGACACCTGGTTCAGCTCCGGCCTGTGGACCTTCTCCACCCTCGGCTGGCCACAGCAGACCGATTTCCTCAAGACCTTCCACCCGACCGACGTACTGGTCACCGGCTTCGACATCATCTTCTTCTGGGTTGCCCGGATGATCATGCTGTCCACCCACCTGACCGGGCAGATCCCGTTCAAGACCGTGTACGTGCACGGCCTGGTGCGCGACGGCCAGGGCCAGAAGATGTCCAAGTCCAAGGGCAACGTGCTCGACCCGCTGGACATCGTCGACGGCATCGACCTCGAAGCCCTGGTGGCCAAGCGCACCAGCGGCATGATGCAGCCCAAGCTGGCCGAGAAGATCGCCAAGCAGACCCGCGCCGAGTTCCCCGAAGGCATCGCCGCCTACGGCACCGACGCCCTGCGCTTCACCAACCTGGCGCTGGCTTCCACCGGTCGTGACATCAAGTTCGACATGGGCCGCGTCGAGGGCTACCGCAACTTTTGCAACAAGCTGTGGAACGCCGCCAACTTCGTCATCGAGAACACCGACAACCAGGACACCGGCATCAACGGTGAGGCCGTCGACCTGTCGCCGGTCGACCGCTGGATCATCTCCGCCCTGCAGCGCTGCGAGCAGGATGTGACCCGCCACCTCGACGCCTTCCGCTTCGACATGGCCGCCCAGGCCCTGTACGAGTTCATCTGGGACGAGTACTGCGCCTGGTACCTGGAGCTGGTGAAACCCGTGCTGTGGGACGAGAACGCCCCGATCGAGCGCCAGCGCGGCACCCGCCGCACCCTGGTGCGCGTGCTGGAAGTGATCCTGCGCCTGGCCCACCCGTTCATGCCCTTCATCACCGAAGAAATCTGGCAGCGCATCAAGGGCCAGGCAGGCAAGGATGGCGCCACCCTGATGCTGCAGCCCTGGCCGGTAGCCGCCGAGGAGCGTATCGACGCCGCTGCCGAAGGCGACATCGAGTGGGTCAAACAGCTGATGCTGGGCGTGCGGCAGATCCGTGGCGAGATGAAGATCTCCATGGCCAAGCGCATCGACATCATCGTGCAGAACGCCAGCGCAGAAGACCTGCGCCGCCTGGCCGACTTCGAGCCACTGCTGAGCAAGCTGGCCAAGCTGGAGTCGGTGCGTGTGCTGGCGGCTGGTGAAGAAGCGCCGATGTCCGCCACCGCCCTGGTCGGCGAGATGCAGGTGCTGGTGCCGATGGCCGGGCTGATCGACAAGGACGCGGAGCTGGCGCGCCTGGACAAGGAAATCCAGCGCCTGCAAGGCGAAGTCCAGCGCGTCGGCGGCAAGCTGGCCAACGAAGGCTTCGTCGCCAAGGCCCCGGCCGAAGTACTCGACAAAGAGCGCGCCAAGCTGGCCGAAGCCGAACAGGCGCTGGCCAAGCTGGCCGAGCAGCGCGAGAAGATCGCCGCGCTGTAAACCTCGGCTCTGCCAAAAGGCCCGCCGTCCTCGCGACTGCGGGCCTTTTTTCTGTCCGCATGACCCAGCTGCGACTTAGGGCGGCACGATAATTGCGCCAGACAACACTTCCCAGTATGGTTCCGGAGCTGCTGTGACCCAAAGCTCACCATCAAAACAACAAATGACCGCGAAACAGCGGCTAGACCCAGGGAGCCACTCATGACCCCAGCCGAACTGCTGCTGGAAGGCGTCGAGCTCATGCTGTTCGGCATGGGCATCGTCTTCAGCTTCCTCATCCTCCTGGTGTTCGCCATCCGCCTGATGTCGGCCGTGGTTGCACGCTTCGCCCCGGAGCCGGTACCTCAGCCAGTCGCGACAGCTGCCCCGCCCAGCGCGCTCGTCGATCCCGACACCCTCGCCGCCATTCAGGCCGCCATTCGCCAGCACCGCGCCAAGCGCCGCTGAATCGCCCTTCCGGAGAGAACAAGATGAGCCAGAATCCTCTCGGCATCACCGACGTGGTGCTGCGCGACGCCCACCAATCCATCCTCGCCACCCGCCTGCGTCTGGAAGACATGCTGCCGATCGCGCCCAAACTCGACCAGGTCGGCTTCTGGTCGGTGGAGTCCTGGGGCGGCGCCACCTTCGACGCCTGCATCCGCTACCTGGGCGAAGACCCCTGGGAGCGCATCCGCCAGCTCAAGGCGGCGATGCCCAATACCCGCCAGCAGATGCTCCTGCGCGGGCAGAACCTGCTCGGCTACCGGCATTACGCCGACGATGTGGTGGACAAGTTCGTCGAGCGTGCCGCGCTCAACGGCGTCGACGTGTTCCGCGTATTCGACGCGATGAACGACCCGCGCAACATGGAAACCGCCCTGCAGGCGGTCAAGCGCCAGGACAAGCACGCCCAGGGCACCATTTCCTACACCACCAGCCCGGTGCACAACCTGCAGATGTGGCTGGACCTGGCCAAGCAGATCGAGGACATGGGCGCCGACTCCCTGGCGATCAAGGACATGGCCGGCATCCTCACGCCCTACATGGCCTTCGAACTGGTCTCGCGCCTGAAGCAGAGCCTGGCCATCCCGATCCACATGCAGTGCCATGCCACCGCCGGGCTCTCCAGCGTGGCCATCCTCAAGGCCGTGGAAGCCGGCATCGACAACGTCGACACGGCCATCTCCTCGCTGTCGATGACCTACGGCCACTCGCCGACCGAATCCGTGGTAGCCATGTTCCAGGGCACCGAGCGCGACACCGGACTGAACCTGCCGCTGCTGGAGGAAATCGCCGCCTACTTCCGCGAGGTGCGGAAGAAATACGCCAAGTTCGAAGGCAACCTGCGCGGCGTCGACTCGCGCATTCTGGTCGCCCAGGTGCCCGGCGGCATGCTCACCAACATGGAAAGTCAGCTCAAGGAACAGGGCGCCTCGGACAAGTTCGACCAAGTGTTGGCGGAAATCCCGCGGGTGCGCGAAGACCTCGGTTTCATCCCGCTGGTGACGCCGACCTCGCAGATCGTCGGCACCCAGGCAGTGATCAACGTGCTCACGGGCGAGCGCTACAAGTCCATCACCAAGGAAACCGCCGGCGTGCTCAAGGGCGAGTACGGCGCCGCCCCCGCGCCGTTCAACCTGGCCCTGCAGGCACGAGTACTCGACGGCGGCGAAGCCATCACCTGCCGCCCGGCCGACCTGCTCGAACCGGAAATGGACAAGCTCGAGCAGGAGCTGCGCGAGCTGGCGGCGCAGAAAGGCTTCGCCCTGGCCGAACAGGCCATCGACGATGTGCTGACCTACGCCCTGTTCCCGCAGATCGGCCTCAAATTCCTGGAAAACCGCGGCAACCCGGCCGCCTTCGAGCCGGCGCCGAACGGCCAGGAGTCCGTGGCCCGCGAGCCTGGCCAGCCCGAGTCCTATACGGTCGAGGTCAATGGCCGCAGTTTCGTCGTGCAGGTCAGCGACGGCGGCGATATCAGCGGCATTCTGCCCCTGGGCGGCCATCCCCAGGCCGCTGCACCGGCGCCGATGACCGCCCACGGCGGTGGCGAGCCACAGAAGGCGCCGCTGGCCGGCAACATCTTCAAGGTACTGGTACAGCCCGGCCAGCGGGTCGAGGAAGGCCAGCTGGTGATGATTCTCGAAGCGATGAAGATGGAGACCGAAATCCGCGCCTTCCGCGCCGGCAGCATCGGCAGCGTCAACGTCAAGGTCGGCGACGTGGTGGCGGTGGGCGACAGCCTGCTGACCATCGGCTGAGGAGGCGACCATGGAAAACCTCGTCAAACTCTGGCAGAGCACCGGCATCTACAACCTGGAGCCCGGCCAGGCGCTGATGATCGCGGTGTGCGCCGGGCTGATCTTCCTCGCCATTCGCAAAGGCTTCGAGCCGCTGCTGCTGATTCCCATCGGCTTCGGCGGCATCCTCGCCAACATCCCGGTAGCCAATATGGCCGAGGGCGCCGGCATCCTCCACCTGTTCTACGAGGTGGGCCTGCCGACCAGCGTGTTCCCCCTGCTGATCTTCATGGGCGTCGGCGCCATGACCGACTTCGGCCCCATGCTGGCCAACCCCAAGACCCTGCTGCTCGGTGCCGCCGCCCAGTTCGGCATCTTCGGCACCCTGCTCGGCGCCCTGGCGCTGACCGCCGCCGGCATCCCGGGCATGGAGTTCAGCATCAAGGAAGCCGCCTCCATCGCCATCATTGGCGGCGCCGATGGCCCGACCTCGATCTTCGTCACCGCCAAGCTGGCGCCCGATCTGCTCGGCCCCATCGCCGTAGCGGCCTACTCCTACATGGCCCTGGTGCCGCTGCTGCAGCCGCCGATCATGCGCGCGCTGACCACCCCGGCGGAGCGTGCCATCGTCATGCAGCAGCTGCGCCCCGTCAGCCAGGCCGAGAAGATCGTCTTCCCCATCGTGCTGTGCCTGCTGATCGGTATGCTACTGCCGGATGCCGCCCCCCTGGTCGGCATGTTCGCCTTCGGCAACCTGCTGCGTGAGGCAGGCGTGGTCGAGCGCCTGGCCGACACCTCGCGCAACGCGCTGATCAATATCGTCACCATCTTCCTCGGCCTGACCGTGGGCTCCAAGCTGTCGGCCGAGGCCTTCCTGCAGATCAAGACCCTGGGCATCCTCCTGCTCGGCATGGTCGCCTTCTGCGGCGGCACCGCCGCTGGCGTGCTGATGGCCAAGGCGATGAACCTGTTCAGCCAGCAGAAGATCAACCCGCTGATCGGCTCGGCCGGCGTCTCCGCCGTGCCGATGGCGGCGCGGGTGTCAAACAAGGTGGGCCTGGAAGCCAATCCGCAGAACTTCCTGCTGATGCACGCCATGGGGCCCAACGTGGCAGGGGTGATCGGCTCGGCGGTGGCCGCCGGCGTGCTGCTCAACTTTGTCGGCTGACTGTCGTTCGGTGAACCAAGGCCCCGCTCTCGCGGGGCCTTTTCGTTACACCCGGCAAAGCCGCTCGGCGGCCTGGCGCAGCGTTTCCTCGCGTTTGGCGAAACAGAAGCGCACCAAACGCATATCGGCGGGGGGATCACGGTAGAACACCGACACCGGAATCGCCGCGACGCCATGCTCACGGGTCAGCCACTCCGCCATCTCCACATCGCCCAGCTCTGGGCGGATCAGCGAATAATCAACCAGCTGAAAATAGGTGCCAGGCGCCGGTTTGAAGCTGAAGCGGGAGCCTGCCAGCAGCTCGCAGAACAGATCGCGCTTGGCCTGGTAGAAGGCCGGCAACTCCTCCACGTGTTCGGGGTTGGAAGCCATGAAGTCGGCGAGGGCATGTTGCAGCGGAGTTACCCCGCAGAAGTTGACGTACTGGTGGATCTTGCGCAGCTCGGCGGTGAGTGCCGGCGGCGCCACCACGTAGCCGGTCTTCCAGCCGGTGACGTGGTAGGTCTTGCCGAACGAGCTGACCACGAAGGCGCGGGCGTACAGCTCGTCGTGAGCCAGCACGCTGGCGTGGCGGGCGCCGTCGAAGATCAGGTGCTCGTAGACCTCGTCGCTGATCACATGGATATCGCGACCGCGGATCAATGCGGCCAGGCGGTCCAGGTCGGCACCGCTGAGCAGGGCGCCACTGGGGTTGTGCGGCGAGTTGAGGAAGATCAGGCGAGTACGCGCGGTGATGGCATCGGCCAGGCGCTGCCAGTCCACAGCGAAGTCTGGCAACGCCAGCGGCACATGCACGCAGCGGCCGCCGGCCAGTTCCACCGAGGGCTCATAGCTGTCGTAGCAGGGATCGAGGACGATGGCCTCGTCACCCGGACGGATCAGCGCCTGCACCGCGCAGAAGATCGCCTCGGTGGCGCCGGGGGTGATGGTGATCTCGCCCTCGGCATCGCGCTGCACGCCGTAGCTGCGGGCGATCTTGGCCGCTACCTGCTGGCGCAGTGCCGGCAGGCCGATCATCGGGCAGTACTGGTTGCGCCCCTCCAGCACATGCCGGCTCACCGCTTCGCGCAAGGCCAGCGGGCCATCGAAATCGGGAAATCCCTGAGACAGGTTGATAGCGCCGGTTTCCGCAGCGAGCTGGGACATACGGGTGAAGATGGTGGTGCCGACATTGGGCAGCTTGCTGGCGAGCATCGGGACTTCCTGCGGGGCTTGGTGCGAGCCGCGAGCATAGCCGAACGCCAGGCCCGCTCCCATATGAAAAAGGCGTGCAGAGCGGGAGTCTGCACGCCTTTTCAGCGTTACCGCCAGGGAATCAGCGCTTCTTGTCCTTGCGCTTCTTCTCGGCCTTCTTGTGGTGGCTCATCAGGCGCTTCTTGCGGTTCACCTGGCGCTCGGTGAGCTTGTTCTTCTTGCCCTCGTAGGGGTTTTCGCCGCCCTTGTACTCGATGCGGATCGGCGTACCGACCAGCTTGAGTACACGGCGGTAGGTGTTCTCCAGGTAGCGCGTGTAGGTCTTCGGTACGGAATCCACCTGGTTGCCGTGGATCACGATCAGGGGCGGGTTGGCGCCACCGAGGTGAGCGTAACGCAGCTTGATGCGGCGGCCATTGACGGTCGGCGGCTGGTGCTCCTGTACGCAGTCTTCGAGGATCTGCGTCAGGCGGTTGGTCGGCCAGCGAGTGACGGCGGCCTTGAACGCGGTCTGCACCGACTTGTACAGGTGACCGACACCGGTACCGTGCTTGGCGGAAATGAAGTGGATGTCCGCCCAGTCGACGAACATCAACCGGCGCTCCAACTCGGTCTTCACGTAGTCCTTCTCGCCCTGCTCCATGCCGTCCCATTTGTTCAGGGCGATGACCAGCGCGCGACCGGTCTCCAGCACGAAGCCGAGCAGGTTGAGGTCGTGCTCGACAACGCCCTCGCGGGCGTCCATCACGAAGATCACCACGTTGGCGTCCTGGATGGCCTGCAGGGTCTTGACCACCGAGAACTTCTCGACGGCCTCGAAGATCTTGCCGCGACGGCGCACACCGGCCGTGTCGATCAGGGTGTACTTCTCTTCGTCGCGCTCGAACGGGATGTAGATGCTGTCACGGGTGGTGCCGGCCTGGTCATAGACGATCACCCGCTCTTCGCCAAGCATGCGGTTGACCAGGGTCGACTTGCCGACGTTGGGACGGCCGATGATGGCGATCTTGATGCCATCCTTCTCGCTCGGGCCGGGGATGCGCTTGGCTTCCTGGCCTTCGGCAACCACTTCCTCGGCCGGGGCTTGCTCGCCCTCCTCGCCTTCAACCGGCTCGGGCTCGCCATCGTCACGCGGAAAAATACCCAGCGCGGCTTCCAGCATCTGGCTGATACCACGACCATGAGCGGCGGCGATCGGCAGGGCATCCCCCAGGCCCAGCGGGCTGAACTCGGCGCGGGCGATGTCCGGATCAACGGTATCGACCTTGTTGGCGATCAGGAAGCTGCGTTTGTTTCGCTTGCGCAGGTGCTCAGCGATCATCTGATCGGAGGCAGTCATGCCGGCGCGCGAGTCGACCATGAACAGCACGGCATCGGCTTCTTCAATGGCCTGCAGTGACTGCTCGGCCATCTTCGCGTCGATGCCTTCCTCGTCGCCGGAGATACCGCCGGTATCGATGACGATGTAGGTGCGCCCCTGCCACTTGGCCTCGCCGTACTGGCGATCACGGGTCAGCCCCGCGTATTCGGCGACGATAGCATCACGGGTCTTGGTCAGGCGATTGAACAGCGTCGACTTGCCGACATTGGGGCGGCCCACCAGGGCGATAACCGGAACCATTGGCTCCTCCTCAGAAAACACAAAGGCCGCTGCCGTAGAACGGCAGCGGCCGGACATTGCTCAACAGCTTAGCGGATGGTCAGGCCGACCAGCTTGCCGCTGTTGCCGTAAACATAAATCCAGTCGCCAATCACCAACGGGCGGGCACGCACGCCATCACCGTCGATCTTTTCGCGACCGACGAAGTGGCCATCCACTTGGCTCAGCAGGTGCAGGTAGCCTTCGAAGTCACCCACGGCCACATAGCTGGAGAACACTTCAGGGGCCGACAGCTGGCGACGCGCCAGGGCATCGTTGTTCCACAGCGCCGAGTTGGAGCGCTCGTCGACACCTTCCACGGCACCGGCGGACTGACTCACATAGACACTGCCGAAGCCCTGGGCCAGGCCGCTGTAGCTGGAGGCATCGCGATTCCACAGCGGACGCCCGCTGTCGACGTCGATGGCGGCCACTTTGCCCTGATAGGTCACCACATACAGGGTGCCGCCGGAGAGCAGCAGGTTGCCATCGATATCAACCACACGCTCCAGTTCGGAACGGCCTTGCGGGATGGCCACACGCTGTTCCCACACGGGGATACCACGGCTGGCATCCAGCGCCAGCACCTTGCCGGTGGACAGGCCAGCCATGACCAGGCGATTGGTCATCACCGGACTGCTGGTACCACGCAGGGTCAGCACGGCAGGGCTGTTTTCATAGATCCAGCGCTGGTTGCCCGTACTGGCATCGAAAGCGATCAGGCGGTCATCCTGAGTCTGCACCACCACGACGTCACCATTGGTGGCTGGAGCAGACAACACTTCGCTGGTCACGCGAGCACGCCACTTCTCTTCACCGCTGCTGGCATCCAGGGCGATGACCTCCCCCTTGAGGGTTCCGACCATGACCAGACCATAACCAGCGCCAACGCCACCGGAAATCGGCAGATCAAGTTCGACCTCCCAGAATTTGTCGCCCGTCAGACGATCCAAAGCCACGACTTCACCGTCGGCAGAGGCGGCGAACAGGCGCTCGCCATCGGCGGCGGGAGTCAGCAGGTTGTACAGTTCACCCTGCCCATCACCCACGGATACGCTCCACTGGGCATCAAGACGGACTTCTTCCTGGATATCAGGGAGCTCGGCTGGCGGCAGTTCCTTCTTGCTATTGCTGCTGCAACCCACGGCCATCACGGCCAGGGCCAGCACTGCGGCATTCTTCCAACGCATCACGTCAGGCATCCCCTTTCGCCAGGTCATCGAGTTTCATCTGCAGGCCACCCACCGCGGCATCCTCGGCGAGGGACTCCTTGGCCTTCAGGTAGGCCGCATGAGCTTCATCACTACGACCGAGTTGCACCAGCAAGTCGCCTTTGAGTTCTTCGCGGCTGGCCTGCCAGGCCTTGTCAGCCTCACCGTCCAGCAGTTTCAGCCCTTCTTCGGCCTTGCCCTGTGCAGCCAGCACGCGAGCCAGGCGCTGACGCGCCAGCTCGCCTACGGTCGCGCCGGCCGGCTTGTCCACCAGCGGCTTGAGTTCGGCAACCGCGTCATCCAGCTTGTCGCTCTCGACGGCCAGCTTGGCGACGAAGAGGCTGGCGTACTGGGCATAATGACTGCCGCTGTATTCGCTCTTGAGCTTGTTGGCCAGCTCGGTGACCTTACCGATATCCGGCTCGCCAGAAGACGTCAGGCTGGTTTCCAGCAACTGTTGGTACAGCGCCGATGCGCTCTGCGCCTGATTGCTCTGATACTGCTGCCAGGCCTGCCAGCCGAATACCAGTGCCAGCGCCAGCGCGCCGCCAGTGAGCAGGGGCTTGCCGTTGCGCTGCCACCAGTCCTTGATCTGCGCAATCTGTTCTTCTTCGGTCATGCTCACCCCAATGGACTCCTATTCGCTGTGTTCTCAGGCCTGCAGGCAGGCGGCGAGATGCGCGGCCAGCGCATCCCAGGCAATGTTCTGTTGCTGCGTGTCGTCACGCAGGGGTTTGCAACCTACCACGCGGGCAGCCAGTTCGTCCTCACCCAGAATCAGGGCGTAACGAGCGCCGCTCTTGTCGGCCTTCTTGAACTGGCTCTTGAAGCTGCCACCACCGCTGTTGACCAGCAGGCGCAGACCGGGAATGGCATCGCGTAAACGCTCGGCCAAACCGAGGCCCGCCAGCTCGGCCGCGTCGCCAAAGGCGCACAGGTACAGATCCGCCGGAGCATTGAGCTCGGCCGGCAGCAGCTCAAGGGTCTCGAGCAGCAGTACCAGACGCTCAACGCCCATGGCGAAACCGACGCCCGGCGTGGCCTTGCCGCCCAGCTGGGTGACCAGACCATCGTAGCGGCCACCGGCACACACGGTGCCCTGGGCGCCGAGCTTGTCGGTGACCCACTCGAACACGGTGCGGTTGTAGTAGTCGAGACCACGCACCAGCTTGTGGTTGATCTCGTAGCGGATGCCCACGGCGTCCAGGCGCGCCTTGACGCCTTCGAAGTGCAGACGCGACTCCTCGTCGAGGTAGTCAGCCAGGGTCGGCGCACCGACCAGCAACGCCTGAGTCTGGGCATTCTTGCTGTCGAGGATACGTAACGGATTGCTGGTCAGTCGGCGCTGACTGTCCTCGTCGAGCTGATCGAAACGCTCGTTCAGGTAAGCCACCAGCGCATCACGGTAGGCCGCGCGCGCCTCGCTGGAGCCCAGGCTGTTGAGCTGCAGGGTCACCGCATCGGCCAGGCCGAGCTTCTGCCACAGACGCCAGGTCAGCACGATCAGCTCGGCATCGACATCCGGGCCAGGCAGATTGAACGCTTCTACGCCAATCTGGTGAAACTGGCGATAACGCCCTTTCTGCGGTTTCTCGTAGCGGAACATCGGGCCGGCGTACCACAGTTTCTGCACCTGCCCACCGCCGGACAGGCCGTGTTCGAGCACGGCACGCACGCAGCCCGCAGTGCCTTCCGGACGCAAGGTCAGGGACTCAGCGTTACGGTCGAGGAAGGTGTACATCTCCTTGTCCACCACATCGGTGCCTTCGCCGATACCACGGGCGAAGAGCTCGGTGAACTCGAGGATGGGCAGACGAATTTCCTGGTAACCGTAGCCATCCAGCAGCTCGGCCAGGGTGCCTTCCAGGTAACGCCAGGCAGGGGTCTGCGCTGGCAGGATGTCATTCATGCCACGAATGGCTTGCAGGGACTTGCTCACGAATCTTCCTTTATCAGCCGCGGGCGATGACTGCCGCGTCGGCCTCGACCTTCTCGGCCGCCTTGCGACGGATCAGCTTCTCCAGCTCATCCACCAGGTTGTCATTGGTCAGTTTCGAGGCCGGAGCGCCATCGATATAGACCAGGTTGTTCGGGGTGCCGCCGGTAAGGCCGATATGCGCCTCCTTGGCTTCACCCGGGCCATTGACCACGCAGCCGATCACGGCAACGTCGAGCGGCACCAGCAGATCCTCGACCCGCTGTTCCAGCTCATTCATGGTCTTGACCACATCGAAATTCTGCCGCGAGCAGCTCGGGCAGGCGATGAAGTTGATGCCACGCGAACGCAAGCGCAGTGACTTGAGGATATCGAAACCGACCTTGATCTCCTCCACCGGATCGGCGGCCAGGGAGATGCGAATGGTGTCGCCGATGCCCTCGGCCAGCAGCATCCCCAGGCCAACCGCCGATTTCACGGTGCCGGAACGCAGGCCACCGGCCTCGGTGATGCCCAGGTGCAGCGGCTGTTCGATCTGCTTGGCCAGCAGCCGGTAGGCCTCGACGGCCATGAACACATCGGAGGCCTTCACACTGACCTTGAAGTCCGGGAAGTTCAGGCGGTCCAGATGCTCGACATGGCGCAGTGCAGATTCCACCAGCGCCTCGGGCGTGGGCTCGCCGTACTTTTTCTGCAGGTCTTTTTCCAAAGAGCCGGCATTCACGCCGATACGAATCGGAATGCCTTTGTCGCGAGCAGCCTCGACCACGGCCTTAACACGGTCTTCGCGACCGATATTACCCGGATTGATGCGCAGGCAATCGACACCCAGTTCGGCCACGCGCAGGGCAATCTGGTAATCGAAATGGATATCGGCCACTAGCGGCAGATTGACCCGCTGCTTGATCAGGCCAAACGCCTCGGCCGCCTCCATGGAAGGCACGGAGACGCGCACGATGTCGGCGCCAGCCGCCTCCAGACGCTGGATCTGGCCGACCGTGGCATCGACATCGCAGGTCTCGGTGTTGGTCATGCTCTGCACCGCAATGGGCGCATCGCCACCGACCGCTACATTACCGACCCAGATTTTGCGAGATGGGCGACGCTTGATGGGAGATTCGCAATGCATGTTCTGACTCACTGCCCCAGTTTGAGGCGAGCGGTTTCACCGTGAATGAAAGGCGCGACGTCGACCGCCTGGCCATTGACCAGCACCACAGCACCACGGGCATAGCCCAGGCGCAGTTCCAGCGGAGCCTTGCCGACCAGTTCGACGCTGTCGCCACGACGCTTCAGAGCACTGAGCAGCACCTTGCCATCAGCATCGGTCAGCTGCGTCCAGCAATCAGCCGTAAATTGCAGATTGACCAGCGCCTCACCCGCTACAGCAGCCACCGCCGTAGCTTCCGGAGCCGAAGAAGACTGTGTCGCTTCCGCGGGCTGCTCAACAGGCGCTTCGACAGGGGCAGCAGGCGTTGCGACAGAGTCTGGGGCTGGTGCGGGGTTTGTCTCTGGCTCGGCGGCAGGTGCCTCATCGGCGCTCAGAGCCGGAGACTCGACCAGCGCCGGCGTATCCGTTGCAGACAGGGCCGGCTCCTCAGCCTGAGCGTCGGCCACGGCCTGATCTTCCGGCTCGGTAAAGGTGTGAATCTCCACCGTACCGTCAGCCGCTTCCACTTCAACATGTGCGGGGGTTGCGTTACCCGCCTCCAGACGCTTGCCCTGATCCTGCCACCAGAAAAAGCCGGCCGCCCCCAGCGCCAACAAGGCAACGATGCTGAAAAACTTCAGAATGCCTTGCGAAACCCGTGCTGGCTCCTCGATACGCGACAAACTGGACACGCTGCTGCCACCGGCATTGGTGCCTGTGAACCGATCGAACTCTTCGACCAACTGAGCGGGGTCCAAGCCCATCAGCTTGGCATAGGAGCGCACATAACCACGAGCAAAGGTGTGCCCTGGAAGCTGATCAAAGTCGCCCGCCTCCAGGTGACGCAGGGCGCTCGGGGTGAGATTCAACTGTGCGGCAACATCGCCCAGCGCCAGGTTGCGGTCTTCGCGTACCTTGCGCAGCGTCTCACCAGGATTGACCCGATGCGCTGTCGCTACTTCAGGATGCGAACTCTTCATCACTGCTCCGCCAGGTATTGCTGATACTCCGGAGTGCCCGGATAGAGACGTTTAAGCTGTAGGCCGAGACTGGCGGCCTGATCAGGATCACTGAACACCTTGGCCAGGCGAATACCCAGCAGCAGGCTTTGCGGGGTCTGCCTGGACTGCTGGCTGAAACCTGCGTAATAGCTGCGTGCTGCCACGTAGTCCTTATCCTGATAGGACAATAGCCCCATCTGCAGCAACGAAGTCGGACGCTGGCTATTCAGGCGCAAGGCTTTCTGAAAATGCTGCTTGGCCTCATCCGGCTTGCCCAGTTGCAAAGCTGTCAGGCCAAGGTTTTCGAAAACCCGGGAACGTTCGCCATAGAGAGTATCCTCGGCCGCGTTACTGTATTGGGCATAGGCCTCGGGATAGCGCTTTTGTTCGAAGAGAAAGCCGCCATAGTTATTCAACAGGCGTGCATCGCCATTGCTCAGCGCAATCGCCTTGCGATAGTTCTCATCGGCCAGTTTGGGTTCAAGTTCATACTGATAAACCAGCGCCAGTGCGGCATAGGCTTCAGCACTCGACGAATCAATCTCCAGGGCTTTACGCAGGGGCTCTTTGGCCTTCTCGGTGGAGCCTTGCCGCAGATGACCGATACCCAGTTGAATGTAGGCATCGCGTGCATTATTGCGCCCCTCTTCGGTATCCATGGGATTTTGTGGTCCTCCGGTCCGGACACATCCCGCCAACAGGCAGACAACGAATAGGTAAAGCGCAGCGCGCAAAGTCATGGAGCCCCTCCCCTTCAATTTCGATTATTTTCGCGAGGTTCTACAGCCTCGCTACCCAACTGGCGCACCGCAATGTAACGCTCGCTACGCCGAGTGCGATCTTGCACCTGGCCGACCAGCTGCCCGCAGGCGGCATCGATATCGTCACCACGCGTGGTGCGTACGGTGACGTTGAAACCAGCCTTGTGCAACAGATCCTGGAAGCGACGGATAGCGTTGTTGCTCGGCCGTTCGTAACCGGAGAAGGGGAAGGGATTAAACGGAATCAGATTGATCTTGCAAGGAAAATCCTTGAGAAGTGCGATCATCTGCGCAGCGTGTTCGGGCTGGTCGTTGACGTCCTTGAGCAGCGTGTACTCGACGGTCAGGAAGCGTTTCTCGCCCAAACCCTCGATATAACGGCGGCAGGAAGCCAGCAGCACGTCCAGAGGATACTTCTTGTTGAGCGGCACCAGTTGGTTGCGCAGCTCGTCGTTCGGTGCGTGCAGCGACAGGGCCAGGGACACGTCGGTAACGGTCGCAAGCTTGTCGATCATGGGCACGACGCCGGAGGTGGACAAAGTCACCTTACGCTTGGAAATGCCATAACCCAGATCATCCATCATGATCTGCATGGCGGGTACGACATTGTCGAAATTCAGCAGGGGCTCGCCCATGCCCATCATCACCACGTTGGTGATGGCACGGTCGATCTTCGCCGGTACGGTGCCGAAGGATTTGTTGGCGATCCACACCTGGCCGATGATTTCCGCGGCAGTCAGGTCGCTGTTGAAGCCCTGCTTGCCGGTGGAACAGAAACTGCAATCCAGCGCACAGCCGGCCTGCGAGGACACACAGAGGGTGCCACGGCCGCCTTGCGGGATATATACGGTCTCGACGCAGCTACCGGACGCCACGCGCACCACCCACTTGCGGGTGCCGTCGCTGGAGATATCCTGACTGACGATCTCGGGACCGCGAATCTCGGCGCAGGCACTGAGCTTTTCGCGCAGGGCCTTGCCGAGATTGCTCATGGCGTCGAAATTCTCGACGCCAAAGTGGTGAATCCACTTCATGACCTGACCGGCACGGAAACGCTTTTCCCCGATGCTCTCGAAGAAGCTTTCCATTTCAGGCTGGGTCAGCCCCAGCAGGTTGGTCTTGGCTACATCAGTCATGGATTCACCCTCGCCGGTTCGCGCTTAGCGAATGCGAGCGCACACCTCGGTGGCGGAGAAGAAGTACGCGATCTCGCGAGCGGCGGAAGCCTCGGAGTCGGAACCGTGTACGGCGTTCTCGTCGATGGAAACGGCGAAATCGGCGCGGATGGTGCCGGCAGCAGCTTCTTTCGGGTTGGTGGCACCCATCAGCTCACGATTCTTCAGGACGGCGTCTTCGCCTTCCAGTACCTGGACGATGACCGGACCGGAGGTCATGAAGGCAACCAGATCCTTGAAGAAGCCGCGCTCGCTGTGCTCGGCATAGAAGCCAGCAGCTTCGCGCTCGGACAGCTGAACCATCTTGGAAGCGACGACGCGCAGGCCGGCCTTCTCGAAACGGGTGGTGATTTCACCGATTACGTTCTTGGCAACGGCATCGGGCTTGATGATGGAAAAAGTGCGTTGAACAGCCATGTGAAGCTCCAGAGTTAAAGCGAAAAATTAAACCCGCGAATTATACGCGGGTTAGGGGGAATTGCGTAGGGTGGCACCCAAGGGTGCAGCAGCTCAGTCGAGCTCTCCGATCCAGGCAGCTTGAATGGCCTCTAGCACCTTCTCGCCACCGCGCTGTGGATCGTCGGAGAAATCCGGCAAGTCCAGCACCCAACGATGAAGATCAACGAAGTTGACGTAGCGTGGATCGACATCCGGCTTGCTGTCCGCCAGCTCGATGGCGATATCCAGCACATCCGTCCATTTCAGGCTCATGACAGCTCCCAGATTCAATGCGGCGCTTCGGCGGCGTGGTTGAGCGAGTATTTGGGGATTTCGACGGTCAGGTCTTCAGTACCAACGATAGCCTGACAGGCCAGGCGTGACTGAGCCTCCAAGCCCCAAGCCCGATCGAGGAAGTCTTCCTCCAGCTCATCCGCCTCTTCCAGCGAGTCGAAACCCTCGCGAATGATGCAATGGCAGGTGGTGCAGGCGCAGACACCGCCACAGGCGCTCTCCATTTCGATGTGGTGCTCATGAGCCAGATCGAGAATGGAAGTACCCGGCTCAGCCTCGACGACCATGCCTTCGGGGCAGAACTTCTCGTGAGGCAGAAAAATGACCTGCGGCATTGCGCTTATTCCTCGAGTTCGTTGAGTCGACGCCCGGACAGAGCCGCCTTGACGCTGGCATCCATCCGCCGCGCGGCGAAGGCATCGGTAATCTGGGCCAGGCGTTTGGTCTGCTGCTCGATGGCATGACTGTCATCGCCCACGACCAGGCTGCGCAGCTCATCCATGGCGGCCTGGATTGCAAGCCGCTCATCACCATCCAGCAGACGTTCGCCATCAGCATCCAGCGCGGACTGCACAGCCTCAAGCAGGCGCTCGGCCTCGACCTGCTGCTCACGCAGCGCACGCGCCGCCTTGTCGCCCCCAGCATTGCTGAAGGAGTCCTGCAGCATGCGGGCAATCTCGCCATCAGTCAGGCCGTAGGACGGCTTGACCTGAATACTGGCCTCGACCCCCGAACCCAGCTCACGCGCCGCAACACTGAGCAAGCCATCAGCATCGACCTGGAAAGTCACGCGAATCTTCGCCGCCCCGGCGACCATGGGCGGGATGCCACGCAACTCGAAGCGCGCCAGCGAACGGCAATCCTTGATCAGCTCACGCTCACCTTGCAGCACATGCACGGCAAGCGCCGTCTGGCCATCACGATAGGTGGTGAAATCCTGCGCACGCGCCACCGGAATGGTGGTGTTGCGCGGAATGATCTTCTCCATGAGGCCGCCCATGGTTTCCAGCCCCAGGGACAACGGAATCACATCGAGCAGCAGCAACTCTTCACCGTCGCCGCGCTGATTACCAGCCAGCGTATCCGCCTGGATGGCAGCACCGATGGCAACCACCTGATCGGGGTCGATATCGGTCAGCGGCTCGCGCGCGAATAGCTCCGCAACGGCCTGGCGTACACGCGGCACTCGGGTGGAACCGCCCACCATGACCACCGCCTCGACCTCATCGAGCTCGATATCAGCATCACGCACCGCACGACGGCAAGCCTTGAGGCTACGCGCGATCATCGGCTCGATCAGCGACTCGAAGTGGCTGCGCGTCAGCTGACCGGCCCAGCCACCGTATACAACCTGAACCTCATCGCCAGCGGTCAACGCTTCCTTGGCGACACAGGCAGCCTGCAACAGACTGCGCTGAGCCGCTGGATCCAGATCACTGGAAAGCCCGACCTGCTCGATGATCCAACCGGCGATGGCATGATCGAAGTCATCACCGCCCAAGGCACTGTCACCACCGGTAGCCAGCACCTCGAAAACACCACGACTCAGCCGCAGGATGGAAATATCGAATGTACCGCCGCCCAGGTCGTAGATAGCCACAACCCCTTCGGCACCTTTATCCAGACCATAGGCCACGGCAGCGGCAGTCGGCTCATTGAGCAGCCGCAACACACTGAGCCCGGCCAGGCGGGCAGCATCCTTGGTCGCCTGGCGCTGCGCATCGTCGAAATAGGCCGGCACCGTGATCACTGCCCCGACCAGCTCGCCACCCAACGCGCCCTCGGCGCGCAGACGCAGCTCACGCAGGATGTCCGCCGACACCTCAACCGGACTCTTCGCCCCCTGCACCGTCTCGATGAACGGCATGTGCGACTCGCCTTCGGCAAAGCGATAGGGCAACTGCTCGCCGAGCTGCTTGACGTCGGACAGGCCGCGACCCATCAGACGCTTGACGGACGAGACGGTATTCAGCGGATCCTGGGCGGCAGCCGCCCTGGCCGACAGACCGATCTCGACACGATCGGCGTGATAACGCACCACGGACGGCAGAATCACCTGCCCAGCAGCATCGGCCAGCGGTTCGGAGAGGCCGCTGCGCACGGCAGCGACCAGCGAATTGGTGGTGCCAAGGTCGATACCCACGGCCAGACGGCGTTGGTGGGGTTGCGGGCTCTGCCCGGGCTCGGCGATCTGCAATAGGGCCATGGTGCTCTGAATGTCAGGCGCGCAGCGCGAGGCTACGCCGGGTTAATCGTCGAGGCGCTCTTCCAGAGCGCGCACTTCATGTGCCAGCTTATCGAGGAACTGCATGCGGCGAACCAGGCGCTCAGCCTCGTCACGCCGAGCGGCATCATCCCAGCAGGCAGCGAAAGCCTGGCCCAGCTCATCCTGAGCCAGCCTGAGTCGCTTCTTGAACATAGAGACGCCGGACAGATCGGCATCGTCCTGCAGATCTTCCAGCTCCTCTCGCCACTGCATCTGCTGGAGCAGAAAATCGGGATCCTGCACCGTCACCTCGAGCGGCAACTCTCGGCCACGCAGAGCCAGAAGATAAAGCGCCCGCCGCGGAGCACTCTTGAGCGTCTGATAGGCATCATTGAGGCTTGCCGAGCGCTCCAGCGCCAAGCGCTGCTCACGCTCACCAGCATCGGCGAAACGGTCCGGATGCACAGCCTTGGCCAGCTCACGATAACGCGCAGACAACTGAGCCAGATCCAGGGAAAAATCCGGCTTCAGATCGAACAGGGCGAAATGACAGGGACTACCCACGCAAGCCTCAGACGTTGAAGCTCTCGCCGCAGCCGCATTCGCCGCGCACGTTGGGGTTGTTGAACTTGAAGCCCTCATTGAGGCCTTCCTTGGTGAAGTCCAACTCGGTGCCATCGAGGTAGACCAGGCTCTTCGGGTCGATGATGACCTTCACGCCATGGCTCTCGAACACCTGATCCTCGGCAGCCAGTTCGTCGACGAACTCCAGCACATAGGCCAGGCCGGAACAGCCGGTGGTGCGCACACCCAGGCGAATACCCTCGCCCTTGCCGCGCCCATCAAGGGAGCGCTGTACATGGCGAGCGGCAGCTTCGGTCATGGTGATGGCCATAGCAACTCCTTAAGGCTTAGAGCAGGCCTTTCTTCTGCTTGTAATCACGCACGGCAGCCTTGATGGCATCTTCGGCGAGTACAGAGCAGTGAATTTTCACCGGCGGCAAGGCCAGCTCTTCGGCCAGCTGGGTATTCTTGATGGTTTCGGCTTCGTCCAGAGTCTTGCCCTTCATCCACTCGGTGGCGAGGGAGCTGGAGGCGATGGCGGAGCCACAGCCATAGGTCTTGAACTTGGCATCTTCGATCACGCCCTGCTCATTGACCTTGATCTGCAGGCGCATGACGTCGCCGCACGCCGGAGCACCAACCATACCGGTGCCGACATCAGGATCCGCCGCATCCATCTTGCCGACGTTGCGCGGATTCTCGTAGTGGTCGATGACCTTATCACTGTACGACATGGTGTAATTCCTCTCTCATCAGGTGCCGCTCTGCAGGCGACTACAAACTCAGTGTGCCTGCCATTCGACCTTGGACAGATCGACACCCTCTTTGAACATATCCCACAGCGGCGACAGCTCACGTAGCTTGTTAACCGCACCGGCCACCTTGCTGGCGGCGTAGTCGATTTCTTCTTCGGTGGTAAAACGACCAAAGGTGAAGCGGATCGAGCTGTGCGCGAGCTCGTCGTTGCGCCCCAGCGCACGCAGCACGTAAGAGGGCTCCAGGGAGGCGGAAGTACAGGCGGAACCGGAGGACACCGCCAGATCCTTGAGCGCCATGATCAAGGACTCGCCCTCGACATAGTTGAAGCTCAGGTTCAGGTTGTGCGGCACGCGCTGGGTCATGCTGCCATTGATGTACAGCTCTTCCATGCCCTCGACCTGCTTATAGAAGCGGTCACGCAGGGCCAGAATGCGCTGATTTTCCTGAACCATTTCTTCCTTGGCGATGCGGAAAGCCTCACCCATGCCGACAATCTGATGGGTCGCCAGGGTGCCGGAGCGCATACCGCGCTCATGACCACCACCATGGATCATCGCCTCGAGACGGACGCGCGGCTTGCGGCGCACATAAAGCGCACCAATGCCTTTCGGGCCGTAGGTCTTGTGGGCAGAGAAGGACATCAGGTCGACCTTCATGGTCTCCAGATCGATCGCAACCTTACCGGTGGACTGCGCCGCATCGACATGGAACAGAATGCCGCGCGAGCGGGTCAGCTCGCCAATAGCAGCAATGTCGTTGATGGTGCCAATTTCGTTATTGACGTGCATGATCGACACCAGAATGGTGTCCTCACGCAGGGCCGCCTCGACCATGGCAGGCGTGACGATGCCATCCTCGCCCGGCTCGATATAGGTCACTTCGAAACCTTCGCGCTCCAGCTGACGGGTAGTATCCAGAACCGCCTTGTGCTCGATCTTCGACGTGATGATGTGCTTGCCCTTGCTGCCATAGAAATGCGCAACACCCTTGATGGCCAGGTTGTCGGACTCGGTGGCACCGGAAGTCCAGACGATCTCGCGCGGATCGGCATTGACCAGCTCGGCGACCTGACGGCGTGCATTTTCTACGGACTCCTCAGCCTTCCAGCCGAAAGCATGGGAGCGCGACGCCGGATTGCCGAAGTTGCCATCCACCAGCAGGCATTCGCTCATTTTCTGCGCCACACGCGGGTCGACCGGAGTGGTGGCGGAGTAATCAAGGTAAATCGGCAATCTCATCAGGTATCTCCTATTCAGGCAGGCGCCCTGCTCACTCGATGGCGGACGCTTCTATCTTGTCCAGCTGCGGCATCATGCCGCTGCGGCGGCGCTGATCCTGACGCAGTGCGACTTCCTGCACCTCGCGCCGGGTTACCAGATCAGCCAGACTGATGCCGCTGAGAAACTCGTGAATCTGTTGACTGAGGTCGCACCACAGGTGGTGTGTCAGACAGGTGTCACCCGAGTGACAATCACCCATGCCCTGGCAACGGGTTGCATCGACCGACTCATTGACCGCATCGATCACCTGAGCCACCTGAATCCCTCGCATGTCCCGCGACAGCTGATAACCACCACCCGGACCGCGCACACTGCTAACCAGATTGCCGCGGCGCAACTTGGCGAACAGCTGCTCCAGATACGACAGGGAAATACCCTGCCGCTCGGAGATATCCGCCAGCGATACCGGCCCACTCTGAGCATGCAGCGCAAGATCAAGCATGGCGGTCACGGCGTAACGGCCTTTAGTAGTCAGACGCATGGTTTCGCACCACGGGTGAAACTGAATTGCCGCGATTATCGCCTTTTCCGACTATTTAGGTCAACTATAAGACCAATCAAAACAGTCAGGTATAGCGGCAGCGTGGGGCGCGAATCATAGCAGAGTCCGCCAGAATCAGGCAGCCGGCTTGTCGCCTTGCTCCTTGCAGACCCCAACGAAGTCTTCATCCCGCAGCTCTGGGAGATCCTTGGCACAGTAATCACTACCGAGAGCCTTGAGCGCCGAGCACATACCCTCCAGACGCCCATCCACGGCATGCAGATGATCAAGCAACTGACCAATGGCCCGCGCCACCGGATCCGGCATGTCCTGACCAACGCCATAGGCGTCGAAACCCAGCTTTTCAGCCATGGCCTGGCGCTTGGCCTCTTGCTCATCATCGCTCTTGACGATGATCCGGCCAGGAATACCCACCACCGTAGCACCCGCCGGCACCGCCTTGGTCACCACCGCATTGGAGCCCACTTTAGCTCCCGCACCGACAGTGAAAGGACCCAGCACCTTGGCCCCCGCCCCCACGACCACACCATCCTCCAGCGTCGGGTGACGCTTACCCTTGTTCCAGCTGGTGCCACCCAGGGTGACCCCCTGATAGAGCGTCACGTCGTCACCAATTTCCGCCGTCTCGCCAATAACGATGCCCATGCCGTGATCAATAAAGAAGCGTCGACCGATCTTGGCCCCTGGGTGAATCTCGATACCGGTCAGCCAGCGACCGAAATTCGACACCACCCGCGCCAGCCACTTCCACCCACCACCCCACAAGGCATGGGCAACACGATGCAGCCACACGGCATGCAATCCGGGATAGCAGGTCACCACCTCAAAAGCATTGCGCGCCGCCGGGTCACGATGGAAGACGCTCTGGATATCCTCGCGCATACGCTCAAACATCATCTTCTCTCCGCTTGTGGGACTCGCCACGCGCCGCCTTCTGAGTTTCCGTGAGAATGCCGCGCAGGATGTTCATTTCCAGCTTGCTGATACCCGAGCGCCCATAGAGGCGGCGCAGGCGCGACATCAAATGACGCGGCTTGGCAGGATCAAGGAAACCGATATCCACCAAGGTAGTTTCCAGGTGCCCATAGAACAGCTCCAGCTCGTCAGTGGTCACTGGTTGCGTATTCAGCATCGCGGTGGTTTCCACCTTGCTCATCTTGGTCGGCTGCCCTTGAATCGCCAGCCAAGCCATGCGCACCTCATAGGCCAGAACCTGCACGGCAGCCGCCAGATTCAGCGAGCTGAAATCCGGATTTGAAGGAATATGCACATGAAACTGACAGCGCTGCAGCTCTTCGTTGGTCAGGCCGGCATATTCACGCCCGAACACCAGCGCCACCTCGCCGCCCTGCTCCACATGCAGCAGAGAAGTCGTTGCGCATTCACGCGGATCAAGCAACGGCCAGGGAATACGACGATCCCGTGCACTGGTGCCCAGCGCCACGCTGCAACCCACCAGCGCCTCCTCCAAAGTATTCACAACGACGGCGGCGTCGAGAATATCGGTCGCACCCGAAGCACGCGCCACCGCCTCGCCACTGGGAAAGTCCAGCGGATCGACCAGCACCAGGCGCGACAGCCCCATGTTTTTCATGGCCCGCGCAGCGCCGCCTATGTTGCCGGGATGACTGGTATTGACCAGAACCACACGAATATTCTGCAGCACGCTCGCCCTGCCAATAATGCAAAAGGGCTATGGATGTTACAGAAGGCCACAGCCCAATGCCATGCACCGCAATATGCCGGCTGCGTAGAAAAAGCTAGTCTGCTAGAATGCTCGGCTTTCTTCTTTAACGACCCAGGTAACCTTCCATGCAGCCTATGCTGAATATCGCGCTGCGCGCTGCGCGCAGTGCCGGCGAACTGATCATCCGCTCCGTCGAACGCCTGGACGTCATCTCGGTCAACGAGAAAGATGCCAACGACTACGTCAGCGAAGTCGACCGCGCCGCCGAACAGACCATCATCCAAGCGCTGCAGAAGGCCTACCCGAACCACGGCTTCGTCGGTGAAGAGAGTGGCGTCATCAAAGGCAGCGGCGAAGGCGCTGACTACCAGTGGATCATTGACCCGCTGGACGGCACCACCAACTTCCTGCGCGGCGTACCGCACTTCGCCGTGAGCATCGCCTGCAAATACCGTGGCCGCCTGGAGCACGCCGTGGTGCTCGACCCGGTACGCCAGGAAGAGTTCACCGCCAGCCGCGGCCGTGGCGCCGCCGTCAATGGTCGCCGCATCCGCGTCAGCAATCGCAAGAGCCTGGACGGCGCGCTGCTGGGTACCGGCTTCCCGTTCCGCGCTGAGCAGGTCGACAACCTCGACAACTACCTGGGCATGTTCCGCAGCCTGGTCGGCCAGACCGCCGGCATTCGCCGCGCCGGCGCCGCCAGCCTGGATCTGGCCTACGTCGCCTCCGGTCGCTATGACGCCTTCTGGGAATTCGGCCTGTCGGAATGGGACATGGCTGCTGGCGCCCTACTAATCCAGGAAGCTGGCGGCCTGATCAGCGACTTCAGCGGCGGTCACGAATTCCTCGAGAAAGGCCAGGTGGTCGCCGGCAATACCAAGTGCTTCAAGGCTGTACTGACCGCCATTCAGCCGCACCTGGCGCCCTCGATGAAACGCTGAACACTAGCCAATAAAAAACGCCCTACAGGGCGTTTTTTATTGGCTGAAAATCACTACTGCGCCTGCTGCACCAGCACCAACTGGCCCTGCTCATTGACCGGTATGCGGCTACCCGGATCGCGATCCATACGCACCTGATCGACCTTGCCATCCAGCTGATATTTCACGTTATAGCCCACCACTTTTTCGCTGGTGTCCATAACCGTGTTGCAGCGGGTTTCCGTGGTGGTGTAGGTGTCACGCTCCTGCATGCCTTCCTGCACTTTGTTGCCGGCATAACCACCGCCAACAGCACCCGCCACAGTAGCAATCTTCTTGCCGCTGCCACCACCGACCTGGTTACCGAGCAAGCCACCCACTACCGCGCCAATGGCAGTCCCGGCAATCTGGTGCTGATCCTTGACGGGCGCCTGACGTGTAACGGCGACGTCCTTACAAACCTCGCGCGGCGTCTTGATGGTTTCTTTTACCGGCTGCACGGCCAGTACTTCTGCATAGCTAGGGCCGCTGACCAGACTGTAAGTGGCGACTGCACCGCCGGCAGTGACACCTACCGCACCCAGCACCGCACCCACGATCATCGACTTGTTCATTTCGCCCTCCTCAGGCTTTTACGAGCGTTTTTTCGCCCTTGCTCTGAGCCTTGGAAAGCTAAAGCCTGGCGCGAGTTCCACGAAAGGCAAATCGAAACCGATAAATGGGACAACCTTCACAGGCCAGAAACGACAAGGCCCGGCATATGCCGGGCCTTGCTGAACGATGCGCCTTAGGGGCGCTCGTCTACCTCCTCCACCACCGGCGGAATCAGATCATCACGGGTCAGTTTCAGCCAAACAAGCAGCGCGCTGGCGATATACACCGACGAGTAGGTACCCGCAGTCACACCAATAAACAGCGCCAGCGAGAAGCCCCACAGGTTTTCACCACCGAAAACCATCAACGCAATGATCGCCAGCAAGGTGGAGACCGACGTTGCCAAGGTCCGCAGCAGGGTCTGGGTGGTCGAAATGTTGATGTTCTCGATCAGCTCAGCCTTGCGCAATACGCGGAAGTTTTCCCGGATGCGGTCGAACACCACGATGGTGTCGTTCAGTGAGTAACCGATCAGCGCCAAGACAGCCGCCAGCACCGTAAGATCGAAGGGAATCTGAAAGAAGGAAAAAACCCCCAGGGTCACGATCACGTCATGGATCAGCGACACGATGGCACCAAAACCGAACTTCCACTGGAAGCGAAACGCCACGTAAACGAGGATGCCGCCCAACGCGAGAAGCATGCCCAGGCCGCCCTGGTCACGCAGCTCTTCCCCCACAGCCGGCCCGACGAACTCCACACGCTTAACACTGAAAGTCTCACCACTGACCTTAGCCAGATCGGCGGCCAGCTGGTTGCCCAGCTGCGGATCATCACCCTGCAGACGCACAACCACATCGGTAGTGGCACCGAAGTGCTGCACCACAGCACTGCCGTAGCCGACTTCCGCGAGCTGGCTACGTACCTTGGCCAGATCGGCCGGCTGCTCGTAAGACAGCTCGATCAGCGCACCGCCAGTGAAGTCCAGGCCGAAATTGAGCCCCTTGACCGCCAGACTACCGAGCGAGATCAGGGTGAGCAGCACAGTCACGGCAAACGCCACATGGCGAATGCCCATGAAATTGATTACACGTTTCATCGCAACACGCCCCTTAGATCCACAGCTTCTTAAAGTCACGACCACCGAAGATCAGGTTGACCATGGCACGGGTCACAAAGATAGCGGTGAACATCGAGGTGATAATGCCGAGCGACATAGTCACGGCGAAGCCCTTGACCGGGCCGGTACCCATGGCGAACAGGATGCCGCCGACCAGCAGAGTGGTCAGGTTGCCGTCGATGATCGCCGAGAAGGCCCGATCAAAGCCCTCGTGAATGGCCCGCGCCACCGACATGCCGTTGGCGATCTCTTCGCGGATACGCGAGAAGATCAGCACGTTGGCGTCCACGGCCATACCCATGGTCAGCACGATACCGGCGATACCTGGCAGAGTCAGCGTCGCGCCGAGCGCCGACATCAGCGCCAGCAGCACCACCATGTTCAGCCCAAGAGCAAAAGTCGCCAAAATGCCGAAGAAGCGGTAGATGGCGATGATGAACAGCGACACGAAGAGCATGCCCCAGAGCGACGCGTCGATACCCTTGGCGATGTTGTCGGCGCCCAGGCTCGGACCAATGGTGCGTTCCTCGGCAAAGTACATCGGCGCCGCCAGACCGCCGGCCCGCAGCAGCAGCGCCAGCTCGGAAGATTCACCCTGGCCGTTCAGCCCGGTAATACGGAACTGGCTACCCAGCGGCGACTGAATGGTCGCCAGACTGATGATTTTCTTCTCTTCCTTGAAGCTCTGAACCGGCACTTCCTTCTCGACGCCGTCGACCATCTGCTTGACGTAGCGGGTCAGCGGCTTCTGCTCGATGAAGATCACCGCCATGCTGCGCCCGACGTTGTTGCGGGTGGCGCGGTTCATCAGATCGCCGCCATGGCCATCAAGACGAATATTGACCTGCGGACGACCGTTCTCGTCGAAGCTGGCCTGGGCATCGGTCACCTGATCACCGGTGATGATCAGACTGCGCTCCAGATCCACAGGCGGACGGCCCGACTCGCGGAACTCGAAGGACTCAGTCGAAGCACGCGAAGCGTCAACATCAGCCTGCAGACGGAATTCCAGGTTGGCGGTCTTGCCGAGAATACGCTTGGCCTCAGCGGTGTCCTGCACACCCGGCAGCTCGACCACGATGCGGTTGGCACCCTGGCGCTGCACCAGCGGCTCGGCCACACCCAGTTCGTTGACCCGGTTGCGCACGGTGGTCAGGTTCTGTTTTATCGAGTATTCGCGAATCTCGGCCAGCTTGGCCTGCGTCATCGCCAGGCGCAGCACCTGCTGACCATTGCGCTCCTCACTGGTCAACTCGAAGTCATTGAAGCTCTTGCGAATCAGGCTCTGCGCCTGGTCCAACTGCTCGCTGTCGGCAAAACCGAGGAGGAAAGCAGTGTCCTGCGCCGGCAGACTACGGTAGCGCACGCGCTCCTTGCGCAGCAGGCTCTTGACCTCGCTCTCGTAGACCTTGAGGCGAGCATCCAGCGCCTTGTCCATATCCACTTCGAGCAGGAAATGCACACCGCCGGACAGGTCCAGACCCAGCTTCATCGGGCCAGCGCCCAGGTTGCGCAGCCAGTCCGGAGTGGTAGGCGCGAGATTGAGCGCGACGACGTAGTCATCGCCCAGCACCTTGCGCGCCAGCTCCTTGGCCGGCAGCTGATCGTCCTGCTTGACCAGGCGCAGCAAGGCACCCTTGCCCTCCTTGGTCAGGTCGGCCGCCTTCACCGCGATGCCCGCTGCTTCGAGCGCCTGGCTGACACGATCGATGTCGCCCTGGCTGATCTCGGTTGCGGTACTGACGCCGCTGAACTGGATGGCCGGATCGTCCGGATAAAGATTGGGTGCGGAATAGATGAAGCCGATCACCAGCACAGCCAGGATCAGCAGGTACTTCCACAGGGGAAATTTATTGAGCATGACGCCGCCCGTTATGACACGGGGCGCTAGAAGCGCCCCGTAGTGGTGAACAAAGAATCGTTAGATGGCTTTCAGCGTGCCTTTCGGCAGAGTGGCCGCGATGGCCTGCTTCTGGAACTTCAGCTCGACGTTGTCGGACACCTCGATCACAACGAAATCGTCGGCCACCTTGGTGACCTTGCCAGCAATACCGCCGCTGGTCACAACCTCGTCACCCTTCTGCAGGCTACCGAGCAGATTCTTGTGCTCCTTGGCCCGCTTGGCCTGCGGACGCCAGATCATCAGATAGAAGATGACCAGAAAGCCGATCAGAAACACCCACTCGAAGCCACTACCAGCAGGACCAGCGGCAGCTGCCGGAGCGGCGGCATCGGCGTAAGCGGCGGGAATCAGAAAGCTCATGGAACACTCCTATCAAAGGTCGGGAATCGAACTATTTATTATCTGCACCCGCACGCGGCCGGCGGGCTGGGTCGACACTTAATGGGGTGCCGCCCAGCCTATTTCAATGCGGATGCGACTCAGGGCTCGAGAGGCGGCGTTGATTGGCCGCGCTTGGCATAGAAGGCATCGACGAAGTCGGCCAATTTACCCTGTTGAATAGCCTCGCGCAAACCGGCCATCAGGCGCTGATAATGGCGCAAATTGTGGATCGTATTAAGCATGCTACCCAGCATTTCACCGCATTTATCCAGGTGATGCAGATAGGCACGGGAGAAGTGTTTGCAGGTGTAACAGTCGCATGCGGGATCCAGCGGCGAGTTGTCGTGCTTGTGCACCGAGTTGCGGATCTTGATCACACCCGTGCCCGTGAACAGATGACCATTGCGCGCATTACGCGTCGGCATCACGCAATCGAACATGTCCACACCGCGACGCACACCCTCGACCAGGTCTTCCGGCTTGCCAACCCCCATCAGATAACGGGGCTTGTCCGCCGGCATGTGCGGCGGCAGAAAATCCAGCACGCGGATCATCTCTTCCTTGGGTTCGCCCACGGACAAACCACCGATGGCCAGACCATCGAAACCGATCTCCATCAACCCTTCCAGCGAGCGCAGGCGCAGTTCCTCGTGCATACCACCCTGCACGATGCCGAACAGCGCTGATGGATTGCCCTCATGGGCATTCTTCGAACGCTTAGCCCAGCGCAGCGACAGCTCCATGGAGCGCTTGGCCACCTCGAAATCGGCTGGATACGGAGTGCACTCGTCGAAGATCATCACAATGTCCGAGCCGAGATCGCGCTGGACCTGCATGGACTCTTCCGGCCCCATGAACACCTTGGCGCCGTCCACCGGCGAGGAGAAGTACACGCCCTCCTCCTTGATCTTGCGCATGGCGCCCAGGCTGAACACCTGGAAACCACCGGAATCGGTGAGAATCGGCCCCTGCCACTGCATGAAGTCGTGCAGATCGCCGTGACGCTTGATCACCTCGGTACCCGGGCGCAGCCACAGGTGGAAGGTGTTGCCCAGGATAATCTGTGCACCGATATCCTCGACATCACGCGGCAGCATGCCCTTGACCGTACCGTAGGTACCCACCGGCATGAAGGCCGGGGTCTCCACAACGCCACGCGGAAAAGTCAGGCGACCACGCCGGGCACGTCCGTCGGTGGTCAGCAACTCGAAGGACATATGGCTCATGGGGTTTCCTCGGGGCCACGCGGGGCGGGATTACGGGTAATGAACATGGCATCGCCATAGCTGAAGAAGCGGTACTGCTCGCGCACCGCCTCCGCATAGGCGGCCATGGTTTCCGGATAACCGGCGAAGGCCGAAACCAGCATCAGCAAGGTCGACTCCGGCAGGTGGAAGTTGGTGACCAGGGCGTCGACCACATGGAACGGCTTGCCCGGGTAGAGAAAGATGTCGGTGTCGCCGCTGAACGCCTTGAGTTCACCATCGCGCGCCGCACTTTCCAGCGAGCGCACGCTGGTAGTGCCTACCGCGACCACCCGCCCACCACGGGCACGACAGGCCACCACGGCATCGACCACGGCCTGCTCGACCTGCAGCCACTCACGGTGCATGTGGTGTTCCTCGATGCGTTCGACCCTAACGGGCTGGAACGTACCGGCGCCGACGTGCAAGGTCACGAACGCCGTCTCGACACCCTTGTCCCGAATCGCCGCCAACAGCGCCTCGTCGAAGTGCAGCCCTGCCGTAGGCGCTGCCACGGCACCCGCCTTGTCACGATCGGAATAGACCGTCTGGTAGCGCTCGCGGTCAGCAGCTTCGTCGGGGCGATCGATATAGGGCGGCAACGGCATGTGCCCCACTCGATCCAGCAACGGCAGTACCGGCTCGGCGAAGCGCAGCTCGAATAGAGAATCATGGCGCTGCAGCATTTCGGCTTCGCCGCCGCCTTCCACCTGAATCAAGGTGCCCGGCTTGGGCGCCTTGCTGGCACGCACATGCGCCAGCACGCGATGCTCATCCAGCACCCGCTCGATAAGCATTTCCAGCTTGCCGCCCGAAGCCTTCTGGCCGAACAGGCGCGCAGGAATCACCCGGGTGTTGTTGAACACCATGAGATCGCCGGGCTGCAGATAGTCGAGCAGATCGGGAAAGGCACGGTGGGCTAGAGCACCGCTGGCGCCATCGAGCACCAGCAGGCGACTGCCCCTTCGCTCAGCCAGCGGATGGCGGGCGATCAGGGCATCAGGAAGGTCAAAATGAAAGTCGGCAACACGCATGGTCGGTCAGTCTCGCGGGGGCGGAGAGCTTACCGGAAAGCAACCCCATCTGGCCATTCGGGCCGATTGACCGCCTCTATTCGCCTCCCTATACTGCGCGCCCATCGTGCCTCGGTGGCGGAATCGGTAGACGCGGCGGATTCAAAATCCGTTTTCGAAAGAAGTGAGAGTTCGAGTCTCTCCCGGGGCACCACGATATTCCCTCCTTTACCCCCTGCAGACCTCTGGAATCAGCCATTCCAAGAGGGTTGGCAAACGCGTTTGAGTTAGCGTAGAGTTGGCCAACTGTGTTTGCATGGGTCGCCTTGAATCGTGACCTGGTGCAGTAGATCCTAGATCCGCTACATCCCGCTCGACTTCTCTTACTCTCTGCAACCAGTTCCAGCCCTCTCGTGCCAGAAGCACAAGAGGCTGTCATCAACTCTAGTTTCAAGGAAATAAGACAATGTCGAATCGTCAAACCGGCACCGTCAAATGGTTCAACGACGAGAAGGGCTTCGGCTTCATCACCCCCGAGAGCGGTCCGGATCTGTTCGTGCACTTCCGCGCTATCGAAGGTTCGGGCTTCCGCAGCCTGAAAGAAGGCCAGAAGGTCACCTTCGAAGCCGTGCAAGGCCAGAAAGGCATGCAAGCTGATAAGGTTCAGGTTCTGGCCTAATCGCTTCAGCTGCGAAAAAGCCCCTGTTGGCAACATCAGGGGCTTTTTTGTGCCTGTCGTTATGACCCCGTACAATCCTGCGCAGTTTTCCCGCTGTCGAGCCCTCCATGCCCAAGCACATGCTGCGCCCGCAAGGCGATTTCCCTAGCGCCGGCCTGATCCGACGCCTCGCCGCAATGTTCTATGACTTCCTGTTGTCCGTCGCCCTGCTGATGGTCACCACTCTGCTCTACAAAGTGGTGCAGATGGGCATCTACGGCCAGGAACAGCTTCGTCAGATGTCCGATGCCGGCGCCCTGGACGGTGACCCACTGCTCTCCACCCTGTTGGTAATGACGCTATTCGCCTTCTTCGCCAAGTTCTGGACCCACAACGGCCAGACGCTGGGCATGCAGGTGTGGGGCTTGCGCATTCAGAACGCCGACGGCTCGGCCATTAGCCTGTGGCAAGCTCTGCTGCGCTTCGTCGTGGCCATCGGCTCCTGGCTGTGCCTGGGGCTCGGGTTCGTCTGGGTATTGTGGGACAAGAACAAGCGCAGCTGGCATGACATCTACTCGGACAGCCGCGTGGTGCAACTACCCAAAGGCATTCACAAGAAGGCCTGATCGGCTATAGCCCCGGCAGCAGCACGTTACTCATTAGCCAGGCGGTAGCCAGCGCACCGGCCACGCACACCAGCGCGCCGCCTGCCGCCTGCCAGTAGAAGCCCCTTGCCAGCTCGTCTTCTCCGCGCGTGGAAAGAATGAAGGGGTAAGCCTCCCCCGGCTGGCGCAACTGGTGGTGCACCGGCGCCTCACCTCGTGCCTGCTGGCGACGCTGCGCTTCGACGCGAGCCGACTGGCGCATACGCTCCCACTCGGCCGGATCCAACTGGCCATCGCCATTGCTGTCGAAACGCTGCAGCAACCCGGCGAAGTCGTTTTTCCACTCTCGCACCACAGCGCCCTGGGCCAGGGTCAGGTCGAAGGCCTCGGTGCCGCCCTTGGTACGGAAGTCGCCGATGGCGTACAACGGCTGCCCGGCATGGAGGCGCTCCTCGGTGTAACGATATTCACTGCCCACCGAGAGCAACCGGCCGAGCAGGCTGCCGCGCCCGCTCAGGCCACGCGGATGCCGCTCGCTGCCACGCCAGACCTGCCGGGTGCTGACCCGCACCTCGGCACCCGCCGGGTTGATCAGGCACTCGCCGGTACCATCCTTCAGCCGCAGCCATGCCTCGCTGGTGCCGCGTTCCACCACCCTCCAGGAGCGCCGCTTGCCGTTACTGTCGTACTCCTCGATCTTGAAGCGCCACCACAGGCAAGGCGTGCCGCTCAACGGTGCCTCGACCTCGCCGCCCTCCAGCGCATGCAGCACGCCGTACAGCTCGACGTAGCCCTGGGCCGCAGAGCGGATCTTCGAGGTCGGGGTATTGAGCAGAAAGCGCGCTTCCGAAACGCGCTTGACGAACCACCAGCCGCCGCCGGCACAGGCTCCGACACTGAAGGCCATGCTGATGGCCAGCCCCGCCACATCCATCTCAGTTGAACAGCGACTTGAGGTCGACGTCGGCCTTTTCAACGTCACTGAACTGCAGCAGTTCAGCCTCCTTGAAGGCGAACAGGCGCGCCAGAATCACGTCGGGAAACTGCTCGATGCGCACGTTGTTCAGGTTGACCGCCTCGTTGTACAGCTCGCGGCGGTCGGCGATGGCGTTCTCCAGACCGGAGATGCGCTGCTGCAGGTGCTGGAAGCTTTCGTTGGCCTTCAGCTCCGGATAGTTCTCGGCCAGGGCAAACAACTGCCCGAGCCCGGCACGCAGACCGCTCTCGGCCTTGCCCAGAGCGCCCACATCGTGCTGCTCGCGGGCACTGGCGACGGCACTGCGCGCCGCAATTACCCGCTCCAGGGTGGTGCGCTCGTGCTGCATATATTGCTTGCAGGTTTCCACCAGCTTGGGCAGCTCGTCATGGCGCTGCTTGAGTAGCACGTCGATATTCGACCAGGCCTTGCTCACGCCGTGCTTCAGGCGCACCAACCCGTTGTAGAGGCTCACCGCCCAGGCGGCGAGCAGAAACAGTACGACAACAACCGCTACGAGCGAGAGACTCATGCCAGGCACTCCGTGTGGACTGACGGCATTCTAACGAGCGCAGCACAGGCGTCCAGCGCAGTGCCAAGCGGAAAACGTCTTTGCATTTAATGCAAATCTTTCGCATCATTACTGCTGTTTATCTCATGCCTTCCAACACTAGAAAGCAAAGGACTCCGCTATGACTCGCATGCCCCTGGCTACCGCCAGCTTGCTGGCACTCGCCATTTCCCTCGCCGGCTGCGGTGACGACAAGAAAGAGGCCGCCGCATCGCAGGCGGCTGCTCCAGCCGCAGCCGCCGCTGCCGCCGCGCCGGCTAAAGTCGCGGATGCCGAAGCCAAAGCGGTTGTCACTCATTACGCCGACCTGGCCCTGGCCGTGTTCAGCGATGCCGCCAGCACCGGCAAGCAGCTGCAGGCCGCCGTCGACGCCCTGCTGGCCAACCCCAGCGCAGAGACCCTGAACGCCGCCAAACAGGCCTGGCTGGCTGCTCGAGTGCCCTACATGCAGACCGAAGTATTCCGCTTCGGCAATGCCGTGGTCGACGACTGGGAAGGCCAGCTGAACGCCTGGCCACTGGACGAAGGCCTGATCGACTACGTGGCCAAGGACTACCAGCACGCCCTGGGCAACCCGGGTGCCAGCGCCAACATCATCGCCAACACCGAGATTCAGGTTGGCGAAGACAAGGTCGACGTCAGCGAGATCACCGGCGAGAAGCTGGCCGAGCTGAACGAACTGGGCGGCTCGGAAGCCAACGTCGCCACCGGCTACCACGCCATCGAGTTCCTGCTCTGGGGCCAGGATCTGCATGGCACCGCTGCCGGCGCCGGCGAGCGCCCATACACCGACTACCTGACCGGTGAAGGCGCCACTGGCGAGCACAACGAGCGTCGCCGCGCCTACCTGAAGGCCGCTACCGACCTGCTGGTCGCCGACCTCGACAGCATGGTCGAGCAGTGGAAAGCCGGTGTTGCCGGCAACTACCGCGCCACCCTGGAAGCCGAACCGGCCGAGAACGGCCTGCGCAAGATGCTGTTCGGCATGGGCAGCCTGTCGCTCGGCGAACTGGCTGGCGAGCGCATGAAAGTCGCGCTGGAAGCCAACTCCACCGAAGACGAGCACGACTGCTTCAGCGACAACACCCACAACTCGCACTTCTACAACGGCAAAGGCATCCGCAACGTCTACCTGGGCGAGTACAAGAAGGTCGACGGCACCACCCTGAGCGGCCCGAGCCTGTCCTCGCTGGTGGCCAAGACCGACGCCGCGACCGACACCACCCTCAAGGCCGACCTTGCCGATACCGAGGCCAAGCTGCAGGTACTGGTCGACAGCGCCGAGAAGGACAACGTGCACTTCGACCAACTGATCGCCGCCGACAACACCGCCGGCCAGCAGAAGGTTCGTGATGCCATCGCCGCCCTGGTCAAGCAGACCGGCGCCATCGAGAAGGCCTCCGCCGCGCTGGGCATCAGCGACCTGAACCCGGACACCGCCGATCACCAGTTCTGATACCCGCAGAGCTGTCCAGGACGGATGCGCCCACAAGGTGCATCCGTTTTTTTATGGCCCGCCATCCCTGACGCCCCCCTCGGTCCGTCGCTATGCGACGTTAAGAATGGCTCTCGGCAATTCTTGTAGCCGCGACAATCTGGCCAAGACACAAACGCTAATTGCTCTTATTTGACATCCATTAGCCTGCTAAGATTGCCCACCTGTTCGATTGCCCTGGTTCGTGCCAATGCCTTCCCCGTTGCGCCTCTGCCTTCTGCCGCTGGTTTTCGCCCTGGCAGCCTGCGAGCGCACACCGCCGCCCGCCGAGCCCGGCGAGGCGCTGTCCGCAGGCAGCACCACGGTGCGCCAGGCTGACCACAACGCCTTCTCCCTGCCTTCCGCCAACCTCGCCCCGTCACGGCGCCTGGACTTCAGCGTGGGCAATAGCTTCTTCCGCAACCCCTGGGTCATCGCGCCGTCCACCACCACGGCGCGCGACGGCCTCGGGCCGCTGTTCAACACCAACGCCTGTCAGAACTGCCATATCAAGGACGGCCGCGGCCACCCGCCCGCCCCCGACGCCATCAGCGCCGCCTCGCTGCTGGTGCGCCTGTCGATCCCCGGTGACGACTCGCCAGCCCACGCAGCCCTGCGCCAACGCCTGGGCGTGGTGCCCGAGCCGGTGTACGGCGGCCAGTTGCAGGACATGAGCAACCCCGGCCATGCCCCCGAAGGCAAGGTGCGCTTCAGCTACCAGCCGGTGACGGTGCGCTTTGCCGATGGCACCCAGGTCGAACTGCGCAAACCGCTACTGCAGATCAGCAACCTCGGCTACGGTGCGATGCAGGCCGACACCCTGTTCTCCGCCCGCGTCGCACCACCGATGATCGGCCTGGGGCTGCTGGAGGCGATTCCCGAGAGCGCCATTCTGGCCAATGCCGACCCGGATGATCGCGATGGTGACGGCATTCGCGGCATGGCCAACCGGGTCTGGGACGACGCTCGCGGTGAAACCGTACTCGGCCGCTTCGGCTGGAAGGCCGGCCAGCCCAGCCTCAACCAGCAGAATGCCCACGCCTTCGCTGGCGACATGGGCCTGACCACCAGCCTGCTGCCCCGTGACGATTGCAGCGAGGCGCAAGCCCTCTGCCGCAGCACACCCGATGGCGGCAGCCCGGAAGTCAGCGACAACATCCTCGCCGCTGTGCTGTTCTACAGTCGCAACCTGGCCGTGCCAGCCCGGCGCAACGTGGACGATCTGGAAGTACGCCGCGGCAAGCAGCTGTTCATGGACGCCGGCTGCCAGAAATGCCACACCCCCAGCTTCGTCACCGCCGCCAATGCTGCCGAGCCGGAACTGGCCGAACAGACCATCCGCCCCTATACCGATATGCTGCTGCACGATATGGGCGAAGGCCTGGCCGACAACCGTCCGGAATTCCTCGCCAGCGGCCGCCAATGGCGTACCGCGCCGCTGTGGGGGATCGGCCTGACTGAAACGGTCAACGGCCACACCCAGTTCCTGCATGACGGCCGTGCACGCAACTTGCTGGAAGCCATTCTCTGGCACGGTGGCGAGGCGGAAAGCGCCAAACAGGCCATCCTCGACTTCGATGTCAGTGAGCGCAGCGCGCTGCTGGCCTTCCTCAACTCCCTGTAAGGAGACCGGCATGATCCGCTCGCCCTTCGCCATTACGCTGCTTGCTCTCGGCCTCAGCGCCTGCAGCCAGCCCGATCCCCAGCAACGCGTCAGCGCCGCCCTGGCCGAAGGCGTCATGCTGCCGGCCTACAGCGCCTGGCAGCAATCGAGCCAGCAACTGGCTGACAGCGCCAAGGCCTATTGCGATGGCAGCCAGGACCTGGGCGTGGCGCAACAGGCCTTTCTCGCCGACGTCAGCAGCTGGGCTGCCCTGCAGCCGCTGCTGTTAGGCCCGCTGGCCGAGGGCAACCGCGCCTGGCAGGTACAGTTCTGGCCGGACAAGAAGAACCTGGTGCAGCGTCAGGTCGAGGCACTGCTCAAAAGCAAACCGCAGCTGAGCCAGGCGGATGTGGAAAAAGCCAGCGTCGTGGTCCAGGGCCTCACTGCCTATGAATACGTACTGTTCGATGCGGGTGTCGACCTGTCCGACGCGGCGCAGAAGAGCCGCTATTGCCCGCTGCTGACCGCCATCGGCGAGCATCAGGTACAGCTGTCCAGCGATATCCTCCAGCAGTGGCAGGCCGAAGGCGGCATGCGCGCCCAGCTCAGTGAATTCCCCAACGCTCGCTACGCCGAGGCCCCCGAGGCCATGGCCGAGCTGCTGCGTGCTCAGGTCAGCGCCATCGACGGCCTGAAGAAAAAGCTCGGCACGGCCCTCGGCCGTCAGAGCAAAGGCGTACCGCAGCCTTATCAGGCCGAGTTCTGGCGCAGCAGCGCCAGCCTGGCCAGCCTCGCGGCCACCCTGAGCAGCGCCGAGCGTATCTGGCTGGGGGCCAATCAGGATGGCGTGCGCGCCCTGCTCGCCGACGACCAGGTCGAGCTGGCCAAGCGCATCGACCAGCAGTACAGCGCTACCCGCCAGCAGCTAGCGGCCCTGCAACGCCCGCTCGGCGAACTGCTGGCCGACGAAATCGGCCGCAGCGAGCTGAATGCCTTCTACGACAACCTGAACACTCTGCATCGCCTGCACGAGAGCGAGCTGGCCAAGGTGCTCGGCATCCAGCTGGGCTTCAATGCTCACGATGGTGACTGAATGAAGCGCAGAGCTTTCCTGGGGCTCGGCAGCCTGGCCCTGGCCGGTGGTGCACTGGGCGGCTGGCAACTGATCGGCCGAGGCACACACACCATGCTGCTGTCGGCCCGTGATGACGCCGACGGCAACCATTACGCCGTGGGCTACCGCCTGGACGGCAGCCAGGTCTTCGCCACCCGGGTGAACGAGCGTTGCCATGACGTGGTGCCGCACCCGCACCTGCCCCTGGCGGTGTTCGTCGGTCGCCGGCCAAGCCGCGAGAGCTACTTGATCGACACCCGTGACGGCCGCTTGCTACAGACCCTCGCTTCGCCCGCCGAGCGCCATTTCTATGGCCATGGCGTCTTCCACAAGAGCGGCGACTGGTTCTACGCCACCGAGAACGACACCGCCGAACCGGGCCGTGGCGTACTCGGCGTCTACCACCTGCGCAACAACCAGCTGCAGCGCACGGACGAGCACAGCACGCACGGCATCGGCCCGCACCAGTTGCTCTGGCTGCCGGGTGGCGAAGCACTGGTAGTGGCCAATGGCGGCATTCGCACCGAGGCCGACAGCCGGGTAATGATGAACCTCGATGCCATGGAACCGAGCCTGGTACTGATGCACCGCGACGGGCGCCTGATCAGCAAGGAGCAGCTACCCGAGCAGATGAACAGCGTGCGCCACCTGGCCGTGGCCGCCGACGGGACCGTGGTATCCGGCCAGCAGTACGAAGGCGAGCCGCTGGACAAGGTGCCGCTGCTGGCGATCAAGCGCCCCGGCCAGCCGTTCCAGCCGTTCCCCCTGGGCGAAGCGCAGCGCGCGGCGATGAGCCAGTACACCGCCAGCCTGGCCATCCACGACGACCTGCGCCTGCTGGCGCTGACCGCGCCGCGTGGCAATCGCTTCTTCATCTGGAACCTGGACAGCACCGAACTGTTGCTCGACGTACCGCTGCCGGACTGTGCCGGCGTCGGCGCGGTAGCCGACGGTTTCGTCGTCACCTCGGGCCAGGGCCGCTGTCGCCTGTACCACTGCCGTGGCGAGCACATCATCGCCGAAGCGCTCGAACTGCCCGCCGGGCTGTGGGATAACCATCTGCGCCTGGCCTGACCGAGCGAAATACAACTGCAACAAAACCGTCATCTTCGCCCGACATAATCCTGTAACAAACGTCCCTGCGCAGCCAATCGGCTGCGCGGCGGCGCCCGGGCGCAATCACGGCCAAAGGCCATCTCGCCGCTGCCGACCTATACTCAACGGCACGTCACTTTCGCTGCGGGCAGCTGCTTCTGGCCTCTAGCGACAACGACGCCGCAGCACCGCCTGATAGGGATATCCGCAGTTCCGGCACTCACCCGAGTGCCGGGTGCCATTACTCCTCGAAGAGGCGTTCCCCATGTTCCTGCAGAAATCCCTGCGCGCGCAGATCCTCACCCTGCTCGGCGGCAGCCTGGCGCTGATCCTGATCACTGCCCTGGCCTGCTTCAGCTTCCTGTCCAGCGGTATGCGCGACTATCGCGGCCTGCTCGATGGCCCACTGCAGGCCGCCCGCCTGATCGATGTCGCCAACGTCGAATTCAAGATCCAGGTGCAGGAATGGAAGAACGTCCTGCTACGCGGCCAGGACAGCGAGAACCTGAACAAATACTGGGCGCAGTTCGAGGCCCAGGAGCGCAAGGTGCAGGACACCCTCGGCGAGCTGGTCAGCCTGGCCGGCGAGAATGCCCAGCTGAAAAGCCAGGTCGAGCGCCTGCGCAGCGAGCACCAGACCCTCGGTGCCAACTACCGCAAAGGTCGTGACGCCTTCGTCGCCGCCAACGGCGATGCCAAGGCCGGCGATGCCGCCGTCAAGGGCATCGACCGCGCCACCAGCGAGCAGATGAGCGCCCTGGTCGACCAACTGCGCAGCCAGAGCCTGGAGCAAGCCGCACAGATCAACAGCAGCGCCGAACGTACCATCACCCTCGGCACCCTGATCATGCTGGCGGCTGCGACGGTGATCGGTCTGTTCAGCCTGTGGCTGGTCAATAACAACCTGATCATCCCGATCCGCCACCTGATCAGCCATGTCGACCAACTCAGCCACGGCCGTTTCGACCAGCGTGTCGAGGTCAAACGCCAAGACGAACTGGGCATGCTCGCAAGGGCCGCCAACACCCTGCGCGACTTCCTCGCCAGCACCACCGACAGCCTGCGCCACAGCACCGGCAACCTGGACAACGCCAGCGGCGAACTGAACCAGATCGCCACGCGCATGACCCTGGGCATCAACGAGCAGTTCGAGCGCACCGATCAGGTCGCCACCGCCATGCACGAGATGTCCGCCACGGCCCAGGAAGTGGCTCGCCACGCCGCCGAAGCGGCTCATGCCGCGGACGATGCCGACCACTCGGCACGTCAGGGTGGCAAGGTCATGGAATCAACCATCCAGACCATCACCGGCATGCGCAGCGAGATCGCCAGCACCGCCGAGGTGATCCGCCGCCTGGAAGCCGACAGCGGACGCATCGGCAAGGTGCTGGAAGTGATCCGTGGTATCGCCGAGCAAACCAACCTGCTGGCGCTCAACGCTGCCATCGAGGCCGCCCGTGCCGGCGAGCAGGGACGCGGCTTCGCCGTGGTCGCCGACGAGGTGCGCCACCTGGCACAGCGCACCGCCGAATCCACCGCCGAGATCAACCAGATCATCGACACCGTGCAGACCGGCGCGCTGAACGCCGTGCGCGCCATCGAGAGCGGGCAGAACCGCAGTGAGGAAGGCGTGACCCAGGTCACCGAGGCCGGCGCCATGCTTGAACGCATCACCGGCGCGGTCGAAGCCATCCGCGACATGAACCGGCAGATCGCCACCGCCGCCGAGGAACAGACGTCAGTGGCCGAAGACATCTCGCGCAACCTCACCGAGATCACCGCCATCGCCAGTTCCAACCAGGAGAACGTCGAGCGCACCCAGGCCGCCAGCCAGAACCTGCGAGGCCTGTCCGGCGAGCTCAACGAAGTCACCCGACGCCTGGGTTCCTGAGCGGGCGCAAGGCCAGGCAGGGCAAGCACAATGGCTGCAGAAAATGCAGCCATTGGCGCTTTTCGCGCAACAAGTCGTCGTAAAATTGCGCACTAGAAACCTTTTGCATATGGGTTTTTTTGACTTGATCGTCAGGCGGTACTAACGTGCCCGCTTCGCCTATTCCCAGGCCCCCAATTGCCCTGCCAAGGAACCGGAATATGTTGCTCCGCCGCATGCTGATCATGCTGGGCGTAGTCGTCCTCGTGGTACTCGCCCTCGCCGCCTACAAAGGCTTCTCCATCTATCAGCAGATCCAGATGTTCTCGGCCCCGCAGCCGGCCATCAGCGTGTCTGCCGCGATTGCCGAAGAGCAGCCCTGGCAGAAACGCCTGCCGGCCATCGGCACGCTCAAGGCCTTTCAGGGCATCGATCTGACTGCCGAAGTCGTAGGCACGGTCGAATCGGTACTGTTCCAGTCCGGCGAAAAAGTCAGCCTGGGCCAACCTCTACTGCAGCTGGACAGCAAGGTCGAACAGGCCATCCTCACCACCGCCGAAGCGGTGCGTGCTCTTGCGCGGGTCGAGTATCAGCGCGGCCAGGACCTGATCAAGCGCCAGGCCATTTCCAAGAGCGAGTTCGACCGGCTCAACGCCGAACTGCTCAAGGCCGAGGCCAGCGTCACCCAGCTCAAGGCCGAACTGGATAAGAAGCGCATCGTCGCCCCTTTCGCCGGCACCATCGGCATTCGCCAGGTAGACACCGGCGACTACCTGAGCCCCGGTAACCCCTTCGCCACCCTGCAGGATTTGTCCAGGCTGTACGTCGACTTCTTCCTGCCCGAACAGGACTACCCCTTACTGGCCATCGGTCAGAAAGTGCGCATCAGTGTGGCGGCGTATCCGGGCAAGGTGTTCGAGGGCGAAATCAACGCACTCAACCCCAAGGTCGAGGAAACCACCCGCAACGTGCAGGTACGCGCCATGCTACCGAACCCGGACAACAAGCTGCTGCCGGGCATGTTCGCCAACCTGGAAGTGCTGTTGCCGGGCAGCACGCCACAGGTGCTTGTCCCTGAAACCGCCATCACCTACACCCTCTACGGCAACTCGGTCTACGTGATCGGCGAGCAGAAGGATGAGCAAGGTCAGGTAGTGAAGGACGAGCAGGGCCAGGTACAGCTGAGCGTCGAGCGCCGCTTCGTCGAGACCGGCGAGCGCCGCGATGGCCAGGTGCTGGTGCTCAAGGGCCTCAAGGCTGGCGAGCAGGTCGTCACCGCCGGCCAGCTCAAACTGGACAACGGCGCCCATATCAAGGTGGTCGACGACCCGGCGCTGGCCAGCAAGCCCGAGTAATCGCCGCGAGAGCCCGCCGGCAACCTGACGGGCTCCATTCGCTGATGCACAGGCCGCCCCGCGGCAGCCAAGGAAATCGTTATGGCTTTTACAGATCCCTTTATCCGTCGCCCGGTGCTGGCGACCGTGGTCAGCCTGCTGATCATCCTGCTGGGCCTGCAGGCCTTCAGCAAACTGGTGATCCGCCAGTACCCGCAGATGGAAAACGCCCTGATCACGGTCAGCACCGCCTACCCCGGCGCCAACGCCGAAACCATCCAGGGCTACATCACCCAGCCGCTGCAGCAGAGCCTGGCCAGCGCCGAAGGCATCGACTACATGACCTCGTCGAGCCAGCAGAACCTGTCAGTGATTTCCATCTATGCGCGCATCGGTGCCGACAGCGACCGCCTGTTCACCGAGCTGCTGGCCAAGGCCAACGAGGTGAAGAACCAGCTGCCGCAGGACGCCGAAGACCCGGTGCTGTCCAAGGAAGCGGCCGATGCCTCGGCACTGATGTACGTCAGCTTCTACAGCGACGAGCTGTCCAACCCGCAGATTACCGACTACCTGTCCCGCGTCATCCAACCCAAGCTGGCCACCCTGCCCGGTATGGCCGAGGCCGAGATCCTCGGCAACCAGGTGTTCGCCATGCGCCTGTGGCTGGACCCGGTGAAGATGGCTGCCTACGGTATCAGCGCCGTGGACGTGACCAACGCCGTGCAGCGCTACAACTTCCTCGCCGCCGCCGGCGAAGTGAAGGGCCAGTACGTGGTCACCAGTATCAATGCCAGCACCGACCTCAAGTCGGCCGAGGCCTTCGCCGCCATTCCGGT
Source organism: Pseudomonas sp. zbq_18 (assembly GCF_043102245.1). NCBI lineage: Bacteria > Pseudomonadati > Pseudomonadota > Gammaproteobacteria > Pseudomonadales > Pseudomonadaceae > Pseudomonas > Pseudomonas sp. zbq_18. The sequence goes on from NZ_JBICIT010000009.1 coordinate 98,492, forward strand.
AAAGACCGACGGCGACAGTCGCGTGTTGGTGCGCGACATCGCCCGGGTGGAAATGGGCGCGGCCAACTACGACTCGATCAGCTCCTTCGACGGCATTCCCTCGGTATACATCGCGATCAAGGGCACACCCAGCGCCAACCCGCTGGACGTGATCAAGCATGTGCGCGCCGCCCTGCCGGAACTGGAAGCCCAGCTGCCACCCAACCTGAAAGTCTCCATCGCCTACGACGCCACCGAGTTCATCCGCGCCTCCATCGAGGAAGTGATCAAAACCCTGGGCGAGGCGGTGCTGATCGTCGTCGTCGTGGTGTTCCTGTTCCTCGGCGCCTTCCGCTCAGTGCTGATTCCGGTCATCACCATCCCGCTGTCGATGATCGGCGTGCTGTTCTTCATGCAGCTGATGGGCTACTCGATCAACCTGCTGACCCTGCTGGCCATGGTGCTGGCCATCGGTCTGGTGGTGGACGACGCCATTGTGGTGGTGGAAAACATCCACCGCCATATCGAGGAGGGCAAGACGCCGTTCGACGCCGCCATTGAGGGCGCCCGCGAGATCGCCATCCCGGTGGTGTCGATGACCATCACCCTGGCCGCGGTGTACGCCCCCATCGGCTTCCTCGAGGGTCTGACCGGCGCGCTGTTCAAGGAGTTCGCCCTGACCCTGGCCGGCGCGGTAATCATCTCCGGCATCGTCGCCCTGACCCTGTCGCCGATGATGTGCTCGCGCCTGCTGCGCCACGAGGAGAACCCCACGGGTCTGGCACACAAGCTCGACCAGATTTTCGACAAGCTCAAGCGGCGCTATCAGAAGGCACTGCACGGCACCCTGGAAACCCGTCCGGTAGTACTGGTATTCGGGGTAATCGTCATGTGCCTGATCCCGGTACTGCTGAGTTTCAGCAAGAACGAGCTGGCGCCGGACGAAGACCAGGGCATCGTGTTCCTGTTCACCAACGCGCCGCAGCCGACCAACCTCAATTACCTGAACGCCTACACCGACCAGTTCGTGGACATCTTCAAAGAGTTCCCCGAGTACTACTCGTCCTTCCAGATCAACGGTTTTAGTGGCGTACAGTCCGGTATCGGCGGTTTCCTGCTGCAGCCCTGGAGCGAGCGTGAGCGCACGCAGATGGAACTGCTGCCCATCGTGCAGGAACGTCTGAACGACATCCCCGGCCTGCAGATCTTCGGCTTCAACCTGCCGGCCCTGCCCGGCACCGGTGAGGGCCTGCCGTTCCAGTTCGTGGTCAACACGCCGAACGACTACGAATCACTGCTGCAAGTCGCGGAGCGGATCAAGACACGCGCCATGGAGTCCGGCAAGTTTGCCTTCCTCAACGTCGACCTGGCCTTCGACAAGCCCGAAGTGGTGGTCGATATCGACCGCGCCAAGGCCGCCCAGATGGGCGTGTCCATGCAGGACCTGGGCGCCACCCTGGCCATTCTGCTCGGCGAAGGCGAGATCAACCGCTTCACCATCGACGGGCGCAGCTACAAGGTGATCGCCCAGGTCGAGCGCGCCTACCGCGACAATCCGGGCTGGCTGAGCAACTACTACGTCAAAAGTGAAAGCGGACAGATGGTGCCGCTGGGCACGCTGATCAGCGTCAGTGACCGCGCCCGGCCGACCAAGCTCAAGCAGTTCCAGCAGCTCAACTCGGCCATTGTCGAGGGTGTGCCGATCGTCAGCATGGGTGAGGCGGCCGAGACCATCGCCCAGATCGCGCGCGAGGAAGCTCCGCGCGGCTTTACCTTCGACTATGCCGGCGCCACCCGCCAGTATGTGCAGGAGGGCAGCGCGCTGTACGTCACCTTCGGCCTGGCCCTGGCCATCATCTTCCTGGTGCTGGCGGCGCAGTTCGAGAGCTTCCGCGACCCACTGGTGATCCTGGTCACCGTGCCGCTGTCGATCTGCGGCGCGCTGATCCCGATCTTCCTCGGCTTCTCCAGCATGAACATCTACACCCAGGTGGGCCTGGTGACGCTGATCGGCCTGATCAGCAAGCACGGCATCCTGATCGTCGAGTTCGCCAACCAGCTGCGCCGCGACAAGGGCATGAGCATCCGCGAAGCGATCGAGGAAGCTGCCTCTATCCGCCTGCGCCCGGTGCTGATGACCACGGCGGCCATGGTCTTCGGCATGGTGCCGCTGATCCTTGCCAGCGGTGCCGGCGCGGTGAGCCGCTTCGATATCGGCCTGGTGATTGCCACCGGCATGAGTGTCGGCACGCTGTTCACCCTGTTCGTGCTGCCCTGTGTCTACACCCTGCTGGCCAAGCCGGACCAGGCGCCGGCCACAGCGCCCGCGCACTGAGGCCGAGCAACAAAAAGCCCCGCAAATGCGGGGCTTTTTGTTGGTCCATCCGTTGTTCTACTGCTCGCCTTTCATGGCCTGATTCAGACCGAACATCAATAGCAGCAGGTTGTCGCTGTCGGCCTCGACCGGCGTAACGCCGGCATGATGCTTGGAGACCGCCGGACAGGCTTGCTCGGCACAGTGCTTGTCATCCAGTACGCGCGGGGCCGGCTCCTGCCAGGCTGCGGCGGCCAGCGCGGTCACGCTGAGCGCGCCTACGAGGAACAAACCTCGAGCGATTTCTAGCTTCATCACAGTAACCTCTTGATAGTGCTGCCAAACACCTGTTCGTAACCGTAGCCCACCTGCTGCCACTCCAGCGCACTCCACGACGAATGGCGCCGTAACTGACGCAGGTCGTGACGTGCCGCGGCCCGGCGAGTCCAGCGGCGGCGGCTCTTCTCCAGATCGAGCAGCGCCACATCCAGCGCGTCGTCGGTCACTTTCACGAACACATGCTTGGCATACAGGCAGCCATGCTGCCAGCGGGCCAAGTTCATGCGGGCCAGCATCGCACCAATGCGTTGCAACAGCTGGTTATGCCGAGCAGGGTCGATCTGCTCACGGCCACCCGCGGCATACCAGCTCTCGATATCCTGAAAGCCTTCGAGTTCGGCACTGATCAGCAAGCCGCGCCACCCCTCGACGCTGCGCTCGGTACCGCAATAGACGATCTGCGGCACACGCACGCCGTGTCGATCGAGAGCGAGCAGGGCCTTGCGCTCACGCAGCACGGTCGGGCAACCGAACGGATGGCGCAAGCTGCGGTAGATATGTCCCACCTGGCGCTTGGCGTAATAGACGCTGCCGTCTTCCTGCTGCAGACGCTGCACGCCGCTCTCCCCACCACGCCTGCGATTGGGCTCCTCCACCCAATCGCCTTGGCGCTGCCACCACTGCTCGAACTGGCCAGCTAGATTCATCTGTTTCTCCGCTCTATAACCCGACTGGGTTTACCTTGCTTCTGCTCCCGGTCACCCTGGGTAACACGGTAACCCGCGCTCCCATCCACAACGCCTCTGGCTCAAGGGCGTGAGCGGTGCAGGGTATTAACCAAAAGCTACCAGCAAGTTGCATACCGCCAATCATCATCAGCCTTTCATTTGGCCAAATTGACTTCAAAACGACAGCCACGCGGCACAGCATCTGCCAGTTCCACACTCCAGCCCTGGCTTTCACAGATGCGCTGCACCAGGGACAGACCGAGGCCAAGCCCCTCCCCCCGCGCCGCGCCGCCACGCACGAAAGGCTGAAACATCGCCTCGCGCTCCGCGGCGGGAATCCCCACACCCGTGTCCTCGACCACAAAGCCACTGCCCCCCAGGCGTAGCTCGATCCGTCCCTGCTCGGTGTAATGCCAGGCGTTGCGTAGCAGGTTGCCCAATACCGAGCGCAGCAGCGGACCGTTATAGGTTTGCTGGCCGCCGTCTGCCGGCTGGTAGTCAAACACCAGGCCCTTGCTTTCGATCAGCGGACGCCATTGCTCGACCAACCCATCGGCAATCTCGCGCAAACCCGCTTGCGACTCCGCAGCGACGCCATCAGCAGTCGAACGCGCCAGCAGGAGAAAGGTTTGCACCAGTTCGCGCATCTCTTCACATGCACGAGCAATGCGTTGCACCTGAGTGCGGCTACGCGCGCTCAGTTCCGGGCTTTCCAGCAACAGCTCACAGGAGCTGGCGACGACCATCAACGGCGTACGCAGTTCATGACTGACATCGCTGGTGAACAGCCGCTCACGCATCAGCGCGCGGCGCAGCAGTCCCAGCGTGATATCGAAGGAAGCGGCCAGACGCCCTACTTCGTCCTCGGCATAATCCGGCGCCAACTGCGGAGCCCGCTCGAGCAGTTGATCCGGATGGCCGACTTGGCCCGACAACCGCACCACGGGCTCGATCACCTTGCGCGCCAGCAACCAGCCAAGCAGGCCGGACAACCCCAGGCTGAGCAGGAAGCCCACCAGCACTACGGCAAACAGCAGCTGCTCGCGTTCCTCGAACTCGCTCTGATCCTCCATCAGCACATAGCGCCGGCCGTCGACCAGATGCACATAGGCATAATAGGAATGGTTGTCGCGAAACAACTCGCTGAAACCAGGCGGCAGGTTTTGCAGATCCTCGCTCAACGCGAAGTCGCCACGCCCCCCGGAAAAGTGGAACAGCTGTGAAGGTTCCGGACGATGCCGCCATTCATCGATACTCTCCATCTTCAGCAGACGATCGAGGTCGCCGCCCAGCTCGGAGGAAATCAGCCGTTCTTCGACCAGATGCACGGTTTCGACGATGCCGATGGCGAACGTACCGCCCACCAGCGCCGTCATCAGCACGAAAGCGATGACAATGCGCCGCGACAGGCTTTGCTTAAACTCCATCGCCACCCTCGACCAGACGGTAGCCGACACCGTGCACGGTCTGCAGCAAAGCACTGGGGAAAGGCTTGTCGATCACCTGGCGCAACTGATGCACATGGCTGCGCAGGCTGTCGCTGTCGGGGCAATCGTCGCCCCATAGCGCCTCTTCCAGCACATCACGGCGCACCACGTGAGGGCTTTTCTGCATCAACAGCGCGAGCAGCTTGAGCCCCACGGGATTGAGCTTGAGCGCCTTGCCCGCGCGGACAATCTCCAGGGTGTCGAGGTCATAGCTCAGGTCGCCCACCTGCAGCAGACGCTTGCCAGCGCCCAGACTACGGCGCAATACGGCCTCAATGCGTGCGGCCAGCTCGGACAGCGCGAAGGGCTTGACCAAATAGTCGTCAGCCCCCGACTTGAAGCCCTGCAGCCGATCATCCAGCTGGTCGCGGGCGGTGAGCATGATCACCGGGGTATTGCTGCGCGCCTCCTCACGCAGGCGCTTGCACAGGGTGTAGCCATCGATACCCGGCAGCATGATGTCCAGCACCAGCAGGTCATAGTGTTGAGTCGTGGCCAGGTGCAGGCCGGATAGGCCATCCTGGGCGCAGTCCACCGTATAGCCCTTGATCTGCAGGTAGTCGGCCATGTTGGCCAGAATGTCGCGGTTATCCTCGACCAGGAGGAGGCGCATGGTCGTCGTTCTCGTTGCCTGATGCCGGCAAAGATAACCCGCAGTCACCGCGCATTGGCGAGTAATGACAGATTTTTCACATTCGCCAGCACCTCGAATCACGCCCATGAAAAAGCCCCGCACGAGGCGGGGCTTTTTCTGACAGCTCAGGGAGCAGGTCGGCTTACATCATGCCGCCCATGCCGCCCATGCCACCCATGTCCGGCATGGCCGGAGCAGCCTTGTCTTCCGGAATGTCGGCGACCATGGCTTCGGTGGTGATCATCAGACCGCCGATGGAGGCCGCAGCCTGCAGGGCGGAACGAGTGACCTTGGCCGGGTCCAGGATGCCCATCTCGATCATGTCACCGTAGGTGTCGGTGGCAGCGTTGAAGCCGAAGTTGCCGGCACCCGCCTTGACCTTGTCGACCACGACGCTCGGCTCGCCGCCGGCGTTGGAAACGATCTGACGCAGCGGCGCTTCAACCGCGCGACGCAGCAGGGCGATACCGACGTTCTGGTCTTCGTTGTCGCCTTTCAGGCCTTCGATGGCCTGCAGAGCACGAACCAGAGCCACGCCACCGCCAGGTACCACACCTTCTTCCACGGCAGCACGGGTCGCGTGCAGGGCGTCTTCAACGCGGGCCTTCTTCTCTTTCATCTCGACTTCGGTGGCAGCGCCAACCTTGATCACGGCAACACCGCCAGCCAGCTTGGCCAGACGCTCTTGCAGCTTCTCTTTGTCGTAGTCGGAAGAGGTTTCTTCAACCTGCTTGCGGATCTGCGCAACGCGGGCTTCGATGTCAGCCTGAGCGCCAGCACCGTCGATGATGGTGGTGTTTTCCTTGCTCAGCTGAACGCGCTTGGCGTTACCCAGGTGCTCCAGAGTGGCGCCTTCCAGGGACAGGCCGACTTCCTCGGAAATCACGGTACCACCGGTCAGGATGGCGATGTCCTGCAGCATGGCCTTGCGACGGTCGCCGAAGCCAGGAGCCTTGACGGCAGCGACTTTGACGATGCCACGCATGTTGTTCACGACCAGGGTGGCCAGGGCTTCGCCTTCCACGTCCTCGGCAACGATCAGCAGCGGACGACCGGCCTTGGCAACGGCTTCCAGCACCGGCAGCAGCTCACGGATGTTGCTGATCTTCTTGTCGACCAGCAGCAGCAGCGGGCTTTCCAGCTCGGCGACCATGGTGTCCGGCTTGTTGATGAAGTACGGCGACAGGTAGCCGCGGTCGAACTGCATGCCTTCTACGACGGACAGTTCGTTTTCCAGGCCAGAGCCTTCTTCAACGGTGATCACGCCTTCCTTGCCGACCTTTTCCATGGCTTCGGCAATGATGTTGCCGATGGAGTCGTCGGAGTTGGCGGAGATGGTGCCGACCTGGGCGATGGCCTTGGTGTCAGCGCACGGCTTGGACAGTTCCTTGATCTGGGCAACGATGGCCGCGGTGGCCTTGTCGATGCCGCGCTTCAGGTCCATCGGGTTCATGCCAGCGGCAACCGATTTCAGACCTTCGTTGACGATGGCCTGGGCCAGAACGGTCGCAGTGGTGGTGCCGTCACCGGCAGCGTCGTTGGCCTTGGAAGCAACGTCCTTGACCAGCTGAGCGCCCATGTTTTCGAACTTGTCTTTCAGCTCGATTTCCTTGGCAACGGATACGCCGTCCTTAGTGATCAGCGGAGCACCGAAGCTGCGATCCAGCACCACGTTACGGCCTTTCGGGCCGAGGGTGGCTTTGACGGCGTCGGCCAGGACGTTGACGCCAACCAGCATTTTCTTACGAGCGGAATCGCCGAATTTGACTTCTTTAGCAGCCATTTTGCTTGTTCCTCAATTCTTGAATTAGACGGGGATTCGCGAGAATCAGGCTTCGATGACAGCGAGGATTTCGTTCTCGCCCATCACCAGCAGGTCTTCGCCGTCGACCTTGACGGTGTTGCTGCCGCTGTACGGGCCGAACACCACTTTGTCACCGACCTTGACGGCCAGGGCGCGGACTTCGCCGTTTTCCAGAACCTTGCCAGCGCCGACAGCGACGATCACACCCTGATTCGGCTTCTCGGCAGCCGAACCCGGCAGCACGATGCCACCGGCGGTTTTGGTCTCTTCTTCGCTACGACGGATTACGACGCGGTCGTGCAGAGGACGAAGCTTCATTGTCGATCACTCCTGATAGTGGTTTCACTGGCCGGCGACTGCGCCGGCGGGTTAGGCAAAAACCGGCTTGAGGCCGGGCGCGCCTCGCCGACGGCAAGACGCGAAAGTCTGTTCTGTCGCACAACGCGACAGAAACCTTGCGGTGATCGCTAGATAAGGGCGTTCAAGCGCTTTTCAAGGCCGCGGGCGAAATTTTTTACGCGCCGCGCACTCAATCGCGACGCTGATACTCGCCTTCGATCACATGGGGATGGGTCTGGCCGCTACGGGCCTGGGGATCATCGAAGAAAGCACGCTGACGCAGCGCCTGTTCCTGGGCACGGCGTTGCAGCTTGCCAATCATCAGGCGACGGGTGAACGGAAACAGACAAAGCAGGCCGAAGATGTCGCTGATAAAGCCCGGCAGCAGCAGCAAGCCGCCACCCACGGCAATCAGCAGGCCCTCGAACATCTCCTGCTCAGGCATCTCGCCGCGGGCCAGCTTCTCGCGGGCACGCCAGGCAGTGGCCACACCGGCCACGCGCAGCAGCACGCTACCCAGCACGGCCGAGCCGATGACCAGCAGCAGGGTGGGCAGAACGCCGATGGCGCTGCCGACCTGAATCAGCACGGCCAGTTCGAGGATGGGGAACAGCAAAAAGAGAAACAGAAAAGCGCGCATTGCAGGGTCCTTGGCGGAAGAACGGCTTCCGGTAACGATGAAGTATGGGGGGCGGCGCTTAATTCAAGCTGAAGCCTGCCCAACGGTCGGCCAGGCATCGCTGCGAGCCAGCTGTACCAGGGCCTGACGCACCGCCCCCGGGTTGTTACAGGATGTTGGAAAGGCCAGCCAATACAGCGCTTTGCCGATGCGCAGGTGGAAGCCCTCACTGTCGATGCCGACCAACTGCGCCGGCTCGTGCCGGGGCAACCCGGCCAACGCGACATAGTGGGCGATGGCACTGGCGTGTTCGTCATTCATGTGCTCGACCATGCTGCGCTCGGCCTCGCCGGCATGCGGATTGGCCAGGGTGACCTCCGCCAGCCAGTGAATGGCGCCGAAACCGCCGATATAACGGCTGCGTACCGGTTTCAAGTGCCAAAAGTCGAAGTCATGGGTGCGGTGGTAGTCACGCGCCTCAGGGAAGTAGCGGTAGTAACGCGCCGCAGCAGCCTCGACGGCGCCTCGCTCCTCTAACTGCTCTGCCTCGGCCAGAATGGTCAAGCGCCCAGCGGCCTGAACATCCTCGGCACCCCGCTCGCCCACCAGCAACGAGCATTTGTTGTCCTTCTGCAGGTTATGGGTGTGCTGAGCTATACGGCTGATGAGGATCAGCGGCCAGCCCCGTTCATCCAGGCAATAGGGCACCACTGATCCAAAAGGGAAGCCCTGTAGCACTTTGGAGTGAGTGGAAAGCACCCCGTGGTATTCCTTGAGCAGCAATTCTCGGGCATGCTTTGCGGCTGTTTCGCTCAATTTATGACTCCTCGCTGAGAATCCGTCGAAAATGAAACGGATCGGCGCCCTGCACAGCCAGCTGAAGCGCGGGCGAGGCCACCTGTAAGACCTTGAGGGGTAGTGTTATGGAACTCAAAGACAAAGTCATCATCATCACCGGTGGCTGCCAGGGCCTGGGCCGTGCCATGGGCGAATACCTGGCCGCCAAGGGCGCCAAGCTGGCGCTGGTCGACCTCAACCAGGAAAAACTCGATGAAGCCGTAGCCGCCTGCAAGGCCGCTGGCGGTGACGCCCGCGCTTACCTGTGCAACGTCGCCAATGAAGAGCAGGTGACCCACATGGTTGCCCAGGTGGCCGAGGACTTCGGCGCCATCAACGGCCTGGTCAATAACGCCGGCATCCTGCGTGACGGCCTGACCATCAAGGTCAAGGACGGCGAGCTGAGCAAGATGAGCCTGGCCCAGTGGCAGTCGGTGATCGACGTTAACCTGACCGGCGTGTTCCTCTGCACCCGCGAAGTCGCCGCCAAGATGATCGAGCTGAAGAACCAGGGCGCCATCATCAACATCTCCTCCATCTCCCGCGCCGGCAACATCGGCCAGGCCAACTACTCCGCAGCCAAGGCCGGTGTCGCTGCCGACACCGTGGTCTGGGCCAAGGAGCTGGCGCGCTACGGCATCCGCGTAGCGGGCGTGGCGCCGGGCTTCATCGAGACCGAGATGACCGGCAGCATGAAGCCGGAAGCCCTGGAGAAGATGACCGCCGGCATTCCGCTGCGCCGCATGGGCAAGCCGGCCGAGATCGCCCACTCGGTGGCCTACATCATGGAGAACGACTACTACACCGGTCGGATCCTCGAACTCGACGGCGGCCTGCGCCTGTAACTTGGGTTTCGATCTGCTGCGCGTCGGCCTGGCGTTGTTGGAGAAGGGCCTCAGGCTGCTCATTTACACTCGGTAAACTCCGCGCCCTCGGCCCTTCTCCGCCTAGCCTGGCTCTAGCTCGCGAGATCGATTCTTCAGCCCGTAAAAAAGCCCCGCAATGCGGGGCTTTTTGTTTTCTGCGACGGTTACTTCTTGCGCAGCTTGGCGCAGTGATCCTCCGGCGCATTGGCGGCGGTGTACCAGACGTAATCGGCGCTGCCGGCGGCCGGCTGCTTGCCGACTTCGGCGAGGATCAGCACCAGGTTGCCTTCGCCGGCACCGAGGTCGGCCAGGTGCAGCGGCACACCCAGGTCCTTGCGCACATGGAAGGCACCGGCCAACAGCATGGCCGGCTGCGGCGCGGCGAGCAGGCGCTCAGCCATGCGCCGGTCGCGCTGCTGCTGCATGGCGAGCATGGCGGGAATCTGGCTGTCCGGCAGCAGGCCGCAGTGGGACTCGCGAATGTCGTCCTGCAGTTTTTCCTGCACCGCCGATGCGGTGGAAGCCGAGCCTTGCAGGGTCGGACGCGCCTGGTAGATCTGCATGATCTCGGCGCGGTCCAGGTTGGCCGACAGCAGCGGATAGGGCTGGCGCAACTGGTAGTTCACCAGCGCACCATATAAGCCCCAGTCCCAGCCCGGCTGCCAGGCCAGCGCAGCAAAAGCGTCGGTCGGCGGCTGCCCGGCACGAGTCTCGGCCTGCGCCTGTTCAACCCTGGCCTGCTGGTCGGGGTTGAGCATCTCCAGCAGCACGCTGCCCTGCGGACGCTGCGCCGCCAGCTCGCGCGACAGCCATAGCTGCAGCGCATGGTGGTCGGGATTGTCATGCTGTTCGCCGACCAGCACGCGCGGAGCCTTGGCCAGGCGCTTGATCAGTTGTTCAGGGGTGATGCGTGCACCGCTGGCCAGGTCGATGATCTGGCCCAGCTCGGCGTGGGCGCGCCCCTCGGGGGCGATGGGCGCCGGAGGCGGCAGTACGCCGCGGGACTGGCAGGCGGCCAGTAGAGAGATGCAGCAGAGCAGAAAAATGCGCATGCGGTTTCCTTGTGGAAAAGTCCCCTCTCGAGTTTACGGGGAAACGCCTAGTTGAGAGCGCCAGGGGGAGGCCCAGCCCTCTCCCCCTCTCCCACAAGCGGGAAAGGAGGGTTCATTTGGCCGTAGCCCGGATGCAATCCGGGGCAGCCCATCCCGGATTGCATCCGGGCTACCTCAGCGCGCAATGATCAGCGGGTGGCCACGCTCCGGATGACGCTGGATCAGCACATCGAGGCCAAACACCTGGCGCAGCGGTTCGGCCTGCAACACCTCATCGGGGCTGCCGAGGGCATGTGGCCGGCCGTTCTGCAGCAACAGGATGCGGTCGCAGTAACGCGCCGCCAGGTTGAGATCATGCAGGATCACCAGCACCGCCGCGCCCTGGCCAGCGAAGTCGCGCACGGCCTGCAGCGTGGTGTGCTGGTGCAGCGGATCGAGCGCCGAGGTCGGCTCGTCGAGCAGCAGCACCTGCCCCGCCCCACCCGGCCACAGCTGCGCCAGCACCCGCGCCAGGTGCACGCGCTGGCGCTCGCCACCGGACAGCGCCAGATAGCTGCGCCCGCGCAGGTGTTCGGCGTCGGCCGCCTGTAGCGCGGCCTCGACGATCTCGGCATCGCGCACGCGGCCGCTGTCATGAGGCAGGCGGCCCATGGCAACCACCTCCTGCACCGGGAAGGCAAAACTCAGGGTCGAACTCTGCGGCAGCACGGCCAGGCGTCGCGCGCGCTCCTGACCGGGCCAGGCGTCGAGCCCCCGCTCGTCGAGCGTCACACGGCCCTCGCTGGGCGCCAGCTCGCCGCACAGGGCGCCGAGCAGGGTGCTCTTGCCGGCACCGTTGGGGCCGAGTACGCCGAGCACTTCACCAGGCTGCAAGGCCAGGTCGATACCTGACAGCACGGTGCAGGGTCCGCGACGGACGCTGAGGTTATCTGCACGCAGCATCAGGCACGCCCCCGAACCAACAGATAAAGGAAGAACGGCGCGCCGATCAGCGCCGTGACGATGCCGATCGGCAGCTCCGCCGGCGCCAGCACCAGGCGCGCCGCCAGGTCGGCCAGCAGCAACAGGCTGGCCCCAGCCAACAGGGACGCCGGCAGCAGCACGCGATGGTCCGGGCCGACCAGCAGGCGCATGAGGTGCGGCACCACCAGACCGATGAAGCCGATCAGACCGGCCGCCGCGACCGCCGCGCCAACACCCAGCGCCGTGCACAGCACCAGCTCCAGCTTGATCCGCTCGACATTGAAGCCCAGGTGACGCGCCTCGGACTCACCGAGCAGCAGCGCATTGAGCGCCGAAGCCCGCCGCGGCAGCCAGAGGGCGATGCCGAGGGTGATCAGCAGCAGCGGCCACAGCCGCGGATAGCTGGCGCCATTGAGGCTGCCGAGGTTCCAGAAGGTCAGGCTGCGCAGGGTGGCGTCGTCGGCCAGGTAGGTGAACAGGCCGACACCGGCGCCGGACATGGCGGTCAGCGCCACCCCGGCCAAGAGCATGGTGGCGACGTTGGTCTGCCCGTCGCGCCGGCCGAAGCGATAGACCACCGCAGTCACGATCAGGCCGCCGCCGAAGGCGCAAAACGACAACAAATAAGGTGCAATGGCCGGCGGCAGGCCACCGACCAGACTGCCGCCGACGATGGCGATGGCCGCACCGAGCGCCGCACCGCCGGCGACACCGACCAGGCCGGGGTCGGCCAGCGGGTTGCGGAACAGGCCCTGCATGGCGACACCGGACAGCGCCAGTACGATGCCCACGCACAGCCCCAGCAGGCTGCGCGGCAGGCGGATCTGGCCGAGAATCAGCTCGGCCTGCTGCAGGCCCTCGCCATCGATGGGCAGGCCCGTCAGACGCAGCGCCGCCAGCAGGGTGTCGCCCAGCGGCAGGCTAACCGGCCCGAGGGCCAGCGACAGCCAGAAGGCGAGCAGCAGGAGAGCGCCCATTGCCAACAACAATGGGCGGGGGCGGAAAACAGGAGTCATCGGTCGCGTTTGGCCGTCAGTGCGTGCTCGGAAGGATAAAAGGCTGCCGACAGATCGGCCAGCCCTTCAGGTAGACGCGGGCCAAGACCGCCGACCAGCAGGGTCGGGTCGAGGCTCAACAGGCGGCCCTCACGCGCGGCGCTGGTCTGCCGCAGCACCGGGTTATGCTGTAGCAGCGCCTGGCGCGCCTCCTCGCCCTGCAGGCTACGGTCGGCGAAGATCACCACTTGCGGGTCCATGGCCAGCAGCGCCTCATTGGAGATCGGCTTATAGCCGCTGTGCTCGATACGGCTCTCGCCACCGGCCCGTTCAATCAGCCACACCGCCAGGCTGTCCTTGCCCGCTGCCATCACGCTGCTGCCGGCATGGCCAAGCAGCATCAGCACCCTCGGTGCCTTTTGCTGGGTGCGCGCTTCGGCCACCCAATCGGCCTGCTGCTGCAGCGCAGCGCGGTAGGCGGCCATCTGCTCGCGCGCCTTTTCCGCAGTGCCCAGCAGTTCGCCCAAACGCAGCACGTTATGTTCCAGGGTATCCAGATCCGGCTTGGCCGAGAGGGTCTCGACCACGATACCAGCGGCCTTGAGCTGTGCAATCACCGGCGGCGGGCCCATTTCCTCGCTGCCGATGAGGATATCCGGGCGCAGCGCCAGCACGCCCTCGGCGGACAGCGCGCGCTGGTAGCCGACACTCGGCAACGCGCGCAGGGTCTGCGGGTGCAGGCTGGTGGTGTCGACGCCAACCAGCTTGCCCTCGCCTCCGAGGCGCACCACCCATTCGCTCAGCGAGCCGCCGGAGCTGACCCAGCGCTGCGGCAGCTCGGCCGCCGCCGCGCCGTGGCTGAACAGCAGGCTGCCACACAGCAGGAGAAACTTGGACAGGCGCATCTCAGGCCTCCAGGGCAGCGAAGGATTCGGCCAGCTCACGCCACTCGACCAGCTCCGGCACACCCGGCTTGCGCGCACCGAACAGCTGTACGACCAGCTCACCCTCGGCATCGAAGGCCTCGTAGCTGGTGATGATGCCGTCGCTGCTCGGCTTGCGCACACGCCACAGCTCGACCACGCCCGGGGTCTTCAGGTGCAGGTTGAACTCGGGGTCGAGCACGTTGAACCAGTCGCCCACCCAGCGCAGGTTGCTCACGGTGCCGGAGTGGATCTGGATGCAGTGCGGGTTGCCGACAAAGACCATGATCGGCACCTGACGGCTACCGGCTTCTTCCAGCAGCCTGGGCAGCTCGGCGGTGGCCAGCGGCTCGGCCCACTCGCGACCGGCCAGACGCAGGGCCTGAGTACGCGCAACGGCGTGGCGCTTGAGCAGGGCGAAGAAGTGGTGGGTGTCCTTCAGCTCGGCCCAGTCGGCGCGCAAGGCGACGGCATCCACCTCGGCGTCGGCGCGCGGCGCCTTGCGCTCGGCCAGCGGCTGCAGGTCCAGCTCGGCGCTTTGCTCTTCGGCGCGGAAGCGTTCGACCAGCGGCGCCCAGGCCGCCTCCTCGCTCTTGTCGGTCAGGTAAACCTTGTGCACGGCGGTGCCCTGGCGATCGAAGATCTGGATGCTGCGCTGCACGCCACGCTCGGTGGTCTCGGCCACGGCGAACACGCTGGCCCATTGGCTCATGAACAGGCGCAGGTCGATGTCGGGAGAAACCACCAGGCCCATGGCGCCGTTGGCGCTGACCGAGACCTCGCGGTAGTAGCCCTTGCGCTCGTGCACGCAATGCTCGTTACGGGTCAGCGCCATGATGTAACCCAGCTCGCCGAGGGCCGGCAGCAGCTCGGCCCAGTCGGTGCGCAGGCGTACGGCATCCACGCCGAGGCGGCTGGCGGTCAGTTCGGCCTCGCTGACGCCCAGACGGGCGGCAGCGTCGCGGGCGCGCAGGCCGGCTTGCTCGGTGCGCAGCTGTTGCCAGCGCTGATACAGGGGAGAAACGGTCGCGTGGGTGGCGATATTCATGAATGACCTCGAGTTGGCTAGATGACGGCTGAAACACCCCCCACCCCGACGCGGGGAGCAAGGCGCCTCACATGAAGCGAGTCGGCGCAGCCTACCCAAAAGAAAATGAATTTCCAATGCTTTCAAGAATTATTTGCATTTGAGAACTTGATTCAAGTAACGTGCGCCCCGCCAATTCAACCGGCCCCCAGAGCCGTATCGCGGGAGTAATGCCATGACCACACCACCCTTCGCCCTGCGCCCATGGATGGCGCTCGTGTTGCTCAGCCCATCGCTGGCGCTGGCCCAGGACGCCGAGACCAGCAGCGTCGCCACCGAACTCGCCGCCACCCGGGTGGTGAGCCAGCACAGCGAACCCACACTGCCCACCACCAGCGAAACCAGCGCCGCAACCCTCGAACAACGGCAGATCCGCAGCTTCGACGACCTCGGCCGCCGCGCCGAGCCCGGGGTGAACTACAGCCGCAGCAGTGAGAGCATCAACATCCGTGGCCTGGACCGCGACCGCGTGCTCACGACCATCGACGGCATCCGCGTGCCGTGGCTGACCGACGGCGCACGCAGCCAGGGCCCGACCGGCGGCGCACAAGGCGGGCTCGACTCGATCGACTTCAACGGCTTGTCCGCGGTGGACATCGTGCGCGGCGCCAACTCCAGCGTGGTGGGCTCCGGTGCGCTGGGCGGCGCGGTGCAACTGCGCACCCTCAACCCGGAAGATCTGCTGCGCGAAGGCAAGGACTTCGGCAGTCTGGTGAAAACCGATTACGACAGCGCCGACCACAGCTGGGGCCTGAACGGCGCCCTCGCCGGCCGTTACCAGGACACTTCCTGGCTATTGCAAGCCGGCCAGCGCCAGGGCCACGAACTGGAGAGCGGCGGTAGCGACAACAGCTACGGCACCAGCCGCACCGAGGCCAACCCGGCCGATACCGAGCAGCAGAGCCTGCTGGTCAAGCTGCAGCAGCGCTTCGACGGCGGCCACAAGCTCGGCTTCACCGGCGAACTCTTCGAGCGCGAGAACGACATCGACAGCCGCACCGGCCAGGGCAGCACCTACCTGCTGGGCGAAAACAGCACCACCGAGCATGTGAAGCGCCAGCGCCTGTCGGTCGACTACGCCTTCCGCAGCGAGAGCGACGACAACCTGATCGACAGCGCCAACGCCATCGCCTACTGGCAGAAGCTGCGCCGCCATGACGACCAGAACGGCATCCGCACCGTCAGCGATTCGCGCGCGGCGATTCCGGACTTCGTCTTCGGCCCCGCCGGCAACCCCTACAAGTACCCGAGCGGCGCCTTCGGCCGCGACAACCAGATCGAGAAGGAGCTGTACGGCGTTTCCGGCGACATCGGCAAGAGCTTCACCATCGCCGGCTTGCCGAACAGCCTGACCCTGGGCGGCGAGCTGTACCAGGTCAACACCGAACAGCTCTCCGAGGGCTACGACAACTGCCCGGCCGTGCTGAACGAGCTGATGGGCCCGAGCGCCTGCAGCTTCCTGCATACCAACCAGGCCGACATGCCCAAGGCCGAAGGCACCCTGTGGGCGCTCTACGCCAGCAACGAGATCAGCTTCGCAAATGGTCTGGTCAAGCTCACCCCGGGCCTGCGCTACGACCACTACGAGCAGGACCCACAGGCCACCAGCGACTTCGCCCACAACATCAACCCGGCCAACGACCAGACCCTGGAAACCAGCTCGGACCACAAGCTGTCCGGCAGTCTGCTGCTGACCTGGCAGGCGGCTGAGCAGGTCATGCTGTATGCCCAGTGGGCGCAGGGCTTCAAGGCGCCGGACGCCACCCAGCTGTACATGAACTACGGCGCCGAAGGCAGCTACCTGCGCCTGGGCAATGCCGACCTCAAGCCGGAAGAAAGCAATGGCTACGAGATCGGTGCGCAACTGGGCGACGAGAAACTGGGCGGCTCGATCAGCCTGTTCGACAACCACTACAAAAACTTCATCGACGACGACGTGGCGGTGAGCGCCGCCGACCTCGCCGCCATCGGCCTGGACACAGCCGACTACCCCTACGGCGTGACCCGCACCGAGAACCGCGCCAAGGTGCAGATCTACGGTGCCGAGCTGGCCGCGCACTGGGAGTTAGCCCCGCACTGGCAGGTCTGGGGCTCGGTGGCCTGGGCCAACGGCGAGGATCGTCAGACCAACCAGCGTCTGAGCTCGGTCGCACCGATCAGCAGCCTGCTCGGCCTCAGCTACGAGCATGACCAGTACGGTGCCGACCTGATGCTGCGCGCCGCCACCGCCCGCGACAAGGTGGAAACCGACGGCGACTTCAAGGCCCCCGGCTACGGCGTGGTGGACCTCACCGGCTGGTGGCAACCCGCCGAGCTGAAGGGCGTCAAGCTGCAGGCCGGCCTGTTCAACGCCTTCGACAAGCAATACTGGAACGCGCTCAACGTGCCCACCGGCACCCTGGCGCAACCGGACGACTACTACAGCGAAGTCGGACGCAACTTCCGCGTTTCCGCCTCCTGGCAGTACTGAGCAAGACCCTGGCGCAAGGATGCGCCCCCGCTCACCTTGAGGGATAATCCGCCGCCTGTTGCTGGAGGTAGCGATGATCCTTCTTTGCGCCCCGGATGCGCTGGCCGAAGGCCAGAGCCGGGGCTTCTCCCTCGATGATTTACAGGTGCTCGCGGTTCGCCGCGCGGGCCAGGTCTACGTGTACCGTAATCGCTGCCCGCACCGGGACCTGAACCTGGAGTGGCGCGCCGACGACTTCCTCGACGCCAGCGGCAGCCTGCTGCAGTGCAGCCACCATGGCGCGCTGTTCCTGATCGAGAGCGGCGAGTGCGTGACCGGCCCCTGCGCCGGACAATCCTTGCAGTCCGTGCACTGCCGGGAAGACAGCGGCGGTATCTGGATCGAGCCCTAGGCTGGATCGCCGCGCGACCAGCAAAGCCGTGCCTACTCCAGCACGTCCAGACGCCTCAGCAGACGCACTTCCTCGGGCGTGATATCGACGCCATAGGCCAGTACCTCGACCCCCGCCGCCTTCGCTTCGCGCAGGGCGGCCGCGTAGGCCGGGTCGATCTCCTCGGCGGCGCGTACCGCTTCGATACCGTTGAGGTTGACGCAATACACCAGCACCGCGCGCATGCCCTGCCGTGCCAGCGCCGCCAGCTCGCGCAAGTGCTTGGCGCCACGCGTGGTCACCGCATCGGGGAAGGCCGCTACCGGCGAGCCGGCAAAGCCCAGGGTCACGCTCTTCACTTCGACAAAGACAGACTCGCCTGGGTAATCGAGGCGAAAATCCGCCCGGCTGTTCTCCTCGCCATAACGCACCTCGCGCTTGAGCTCGGTGAAACCGGCCAGCTCGCCGATCACCCCGGCGCGCAGGGCCTCTTCCACCAGGCCATTGGCGCGACCGGTATTCAGACAGGCCAGGCGCCCATGCGGAGTCTCGCCCAGTTCCCAGGTGCCCTTGAGCTTGCGCTTGGGATCGTCACTGCGGCTGAACCAGACCCGCCCACCCGGGTTCAGGCAGTTGAGCATCGAGCCGGTATTGGGACAGTGAATGGTCAGTGGCCCGCTCGCCGTCTCGATATCGGCGAAGAAACGCTTGTAGCGCTTGACCAGGCGCCCTTCTTCCAGCGGCGGGTCAAAGCGCATCGGGCCTCCAGGTCTTGAGACCTCGGGCGATGCGCTCGACAGCCTGCCCCAGCCGCTCCAGGTTCTGCGTGTAGGCGAAGCGCACATGGTGACCGGCCAGATGGCGACCGAAGTCCAGCCCCGGGGTGAAGGCCACGTGCTCGGTTTCGATGAAGTGCCGGCAGAAGGCAAAGGCATCGCCGCCGAAAGCCGAGATATCGGCATATAGATAGAAGGCGCCCTCCGGCTCCACGGCGATGCCGAAGCCCAGCTCGCGCAGTGCCGGCAACAGGTAGTCGCGGCGGCGCTGGAACGCGTGACGACGCTCTTCGAGGATGGCCAGGGTTGCCGGTTCGAAACAGGCCAGCGCGGCATACTGGGCCATGCTCGGCGCACTGATGTAGAGATTCTGCGCCAGCTTTTCCAGCTCCGGCACCGCGTTTTCCGGCGCCACCAGCCAGCCCAGGCGCCAGCCGGTCATGCCGAAATACTTGGAAAAACTGTTGAGCACGAAGGCCTCGTCATCCACCTCCAGCACGCTGGCGGCATCGCAACCGTAGGTCAGGCCATGGTAGATCTCGTCCACCACCAGATGACCACCGCGTTGCCTGAGGCTGGCCGACAGCGCCGCCAGTTCATCGCGGTGCAACAGGGTGCCGGTAGGGTTGGCCGGCGAGGCGACCAGGGCGCCGACGCTGTCGCCATCCCAGTGACGCTCGACCAGCTGTGGCGTCAGCTGGTAACGGCTTTCCGGGCCGACCGGCACCAGCTGGGCGGCGCCCTCGACCAGGCGCAGGAAGTGGCGGTTGCAGGGGTAGCCTGGATCGGCCAGCAGCCAGTGCTTGCCGGGGTCGACCAGCAGGCTCGATGCCAGCAGCAGGGCGCCGGAGCCACCCGGGGTGATCAGGATGCGCTCGGGGTCGACAGTCACCGCGTAGCGGCTGGCGTAGAAGTCGGCGATGGCCTGGCGCAACGGCGGAATGCCCCGCGCCGCGGTGTAACGGGTATGCCCGGCCGCCAGCGCCGCCTGCCCGGCCTGGACGATGGGCGCGGCGGTGGTGAAGTCCGGCTCGCCGATCTCCAGGTGGATCACATCGTGACCGGCCGCCTGCAGTTCGTTGGCCCTGGCCAGCAGGGCCATGACGTGGAAAGGTTCGATGGCGCGACTGCGCCCGCTGTAGGGCTGGGCCATGGGCCTTCCTTAATCTGCGAAATGGGAGGATTCTACCTAACTGCCCATCAGGCATGACAACCGGGAGTAGCGTCGTCGGAATCGATCTGGTAAGTTCGCCCGCTTGCAGCCGCAGGGCCGGCGCATTTGCTGGCAAAGGAACAGATCCTGCGCAATGGATCAGAAGAGTGAGAGGCGGTCATCCATGCCCACCAAAGCAAAACAGAACGGCAGTCAGCTGATTCGTGGCTTCGAACCCTATAAAGAGAAAAAGGGCGAGGAGTACATGAGCGATCCGATGCGAGCTCACTTCACCGGCATCCTCAACAAGTGGAAGCTGGAGCTGATGCAGGAAGTGGATCGCACCGTGCACCACATGCAGGACGAAGCCGCCAACTTCCCGGATCCGGCCGACCGTGCCAGCCAGGAAGAAGAGTTCAGCCTGGAACTGCGTGCCCGCGACCGCGAGCGCAAGCTGATCAAGAAGATCGACGAAACGCTGCAACTGATCGAAGACAACGAATACGGCTGGTGCGACTCCTGCGGCGTTGAAATCGGCATCCGCCGCCTGGAAGCCCGCCCGACCGCCACCCTGTGCATCGACTGCAAGACCCTGGCGGAAATCAAGGAAAAGCAGCTCGGTTCCTGATCGGAACAGCTGTAACGAAACGGGGCGCTCAGGCGCCCCGTTTGCATTTTGGGGGCTGGCAATCGCGATCAGCAGTCGATAGCCTCGCGCCTCATGAACGGCTCTTCCTACATCGGGCGCTTTGCCCCCACCCCCAGCGGTTATCTGCATTTCGGCTCACTGGTAGCCGCCCTCGCCTCCTACCTGGATGCCCGCAGTGTTGGCGGCCAGTGGCTGCTGCGCATGGAAGACCTCGACCCGCCACGGGAAGTCCCCGGCGCCCAGGACGCCATCCTGCGCAGCCTGGAAACCTACGGTTTCGAGTGGGACGGCCAGCTGATACGCCAGAGCGAACGCCACAGCGAATACGCCGCGCTGATCCAGCGCCTGCTCGGCCAGGGCCTGGCCTACGCCTGCACCTGTTCGCGCAAGCAACTGGAAGGTAGCGGCGGCATCTACCCTGGTACCTGTCGCAACCTCTGCCACCCCGACCATGACGCCGCCATCCGCCTGCGCGTACCGGAGCTGGAATACCGATTCGTCGACCGGGTGCAGGGCGAGTTTCGTCAGCACTTGGGCCGCGAAGTCGGCGACTTCGTCATCCGCCGCCGCGATGGCCTGTTCGCCTACCAACTGGCCGTGGTGCTGGACGATGCCTGGCAAGGTGTCACCGATATCGTGCGCGGCGCCGACCTGCTCGACTCGACCCCACGCCAGCTGTACCTGCAGGAACTGCTCGGCCTGCCGCAGCCGCGTTACCTGCATGTCCCACTGATCATCCAGCCGGATGGCCACAAGCTGGGCAAGAGTTACCGCTCGCCGCCGCTACCGGCCGACCAGGCCGCACCGCTGCTCAACCGCGCCTTGCGCGCCCTCGGCCAGCAGCCGCCTGCCGACCTGAGCCAGAGCCGCCCACAGGAGGTGCTGGCCTGGGGGATAACCCACTGGGACGCCACGCGTATACCGCGCAGCCGCACCCTGGCCGAGGCGCAACTGCGCTGATGCGGTCAAGACTCGCCAAGCCAGGGCTCAACGCTTATAACTGACAGCTTGCTGCCTGAGGCTTGTCGCTCAATATGTACATCTATCGACTGGTGCTGATCCTGGTGGTCGGCATCTACCTGTTCTCCCCCGCCATCATGGACTGGTGGATCGACCCGAGTGGCGCCTGGTATCGGCCCTACCTGCTGTGGCTGATCCTCATCGTGGTTACCTTGATCCTGCAGAGTCACCGCGATGCCGATGAGCTTTGATCTCAGCCAGCTGATCCTGATCAGCTGCGCCTACCTGCTGGTGCTGTTCGGCGTGGCCTGGGTCAGCGAGAAGGGCCTGATCCCGCGCTGGATCATCCGCCACCCACTGACCTACACCCTGTCGCTGGGCGTTTACGCCAGCGCCTGGGCCTTCTACGGCACGGTGGGCCTGGCCTACCAGTACGGCTTCGGCTTCCTCGCCAGTTATCTGGGCGTGACGGGCGCCTTCCTGCTCGCTCCGGTGCTGCTCTACCCGATCCTACGCATCACCCGTACCTATCAGCTGTCGTCGCTGGCCGACCTGTTCGCCTTTCGCTTTCGCAGCACCTGGGCCGGTGTGCTCACCACACTGTTCATGCTGGTCGGCCTGCTGCCACTGCTGGCGTTGCAGATCCAGGCGGTGGCCGACTCCATCGGCATCCTCACCCGCGAACCGTTGCAGGACCGCTTCGCCCTCGGCTTCTGCGCGCTGATCACTCTGTTCACCATCCTCTTCGGCGCCCGCCACATCGCCACCCGCGAGAAACACGAGGGTCTGGTGTTCGCCATCGCCTTCGAATCGGTGGTCAAGCTGGTCGCCCTCGGTGGTATCGGGCTGTACGCCCTGTACGGTGTATTCGGCGGCCCCACCGAGCTGGAGCAATGGCTGCAACAGAACCAGCACGCACTCAGCAACCTGCACACGCCCCTCCAGGAAGGCCCCTGGCGCACCTTGCTGTTGGTGTTTTTCGCCTCGGCCATTGTCATGCCGCACATGTACCACATGACCTTCACCGAGAACCTCAACCCGCGTGCCATCGTCAGCGCCAGCTGGGGCCTGCCTCTGCTCCTGCTGCTGTTCAGCCTGGCGGTGCCGCTGATCCTCTGGGCCAGCCTCAAGCTCGGCACCACCACCAACCCCGAATACTTCACCCTGGGCCTGGGCCTGGCTGTGGGCGACAGCCGCCTGGCCTTGCTCGCCTATGTCGGCGGCCTGTCGGCTTCCAGCGGCCTGATCATCGTCAGCACCCTGGCGCTCTCCGGCATGGCCCTCAACCACCTGGTGCTGCCGCTCTATCAGCCGCCAGCCGAGGGCAATATCTATCGCTGGCTGAAATGGACACGCCGCGGCCTGATCCTCGCCATCATCGCCGCCGCCTATGGCTTCTACCTGCTGCTCGGTGCCGAACAGGACCTGGCCAACCTCGGCATCGTCGCCTTCGTCGCCACCCTGCAATTCCTCCCCGGTGCCCTGTCGGTGCTGTACTGGCCGGCCGCCAATCGCCGTGGCTTCATCGCCGGCCTGCTGACCGGCATCGTCGTGTGGACGCTGAGCATGCTGATTCCACTGGTCAGCAACCTGGAAGGCATGCACCTGCCCTGGTTCGACATCATCTACGTGCTGGACGAGAACAGCTGGCACTACGCGGCCGTCGGCTCGCTGGCGGCCAACGTCCTGGTGTTCACCCTGGTCTCACTGTTCAGCGAGATCAGTGACGAGGAGAAGAGCGCCGCCGAGGCCTGCACCGTCGACAACATCCGCCGCCCGCAGCGCCGTGAACTGGTGGCCGGCTCGCCCCAGGAATTCGCCAGCGAGCTGGCCAAGCCGCTCGGCGCGGTGACCGCGCAGAAGGAAGTGGAGCGCGCCCTGCGTGACCTGCACCTGCCGTTCGACGAGCATCGGCCCTACGCCCTGCGCCGCCTGCGCGACCGTATCGAGGCCAATCTGTCGGGCCTGATGGGCCCGAGCGTGGCCCAGGACATGGTCGAGACCTTCCTGCCCTACAAGGCCGGCAGCGAGGCCTATGTCAGCGAGGACATCCACTTCATCGAGAGCCGCCTGGAAGACTACCAGTCGCGCCTCACCGGCCTGGCCGCCGAGCTCGACGCCTTGCGCCGCTTCCATCGCCAGACCCTGCAAGACCTGCCCATGGGCGTGTGCTCGCTGGCCAAGGATCAGGAGGTGCTGATGTGGAACCGCGCCCTGGAAGAACTCACCGGCGTGGCCGCGCAGCACGTGGTGGGTTCGCGCCTGGCCAGCCTGGACGAGCCCTGGCGCGGCCTGCTGCAGGGCTTCATCGAGCAAGGCGAGGAGCACCAGCACAAGCAGCACCTGGCCGTGGACGGCGAAGTGCGCTGGCTCAACCTGCACAAGGCCGCCATCGACGAGCCCCTGGCGCCGGGCAACAGCGGCCTGGTACTGCTGATCGAGGATGTGACCGAGACCCGCGTGCTGGAAGACCAGCTGGTGCATGCCGAGCGCCTGGCCAGCATCGGCCGCCTGGCCGCCGGGGTCGCCCACGAGATCGGCAACCCGGTCACCGGCATCGCCTGCCTGGCGCAGAACCTGCGCGAGGATCGCGAGGAAGACGAAGAGATGGTCGAGCTGAGCGGACAGATCCTGCAGCAGACCAAACGCATCTCGCGCATCGTCCAGTCACTGATGAACTTTGCCCACGCCGGTCAGCAGGAGCAGGCCGAATACCCGGTGAGCCTGGCCGAGGCCGCACAGGATGCCATTGGCCTGCTGTCGCTCAACCGCAACGCCAACGAGGTGCAGTTCTTCAACCTGTGCGACCCGGAACACCTGGCCAAGGGCGACCCACAGCGCCTGGCCCAGGTACTGATCAACCTGCTGTCCAATGCCCGCGACGCCTCACCGCCCGGTGGCGCCATCCGTGTGCGCAGCGAGGCTTCGCAACAGAGCGTGGAACTGATCGTCGAGGATGAAGGCCCGGGCATCCCCCAAGCCATCATGGATCGTCTGTTCGAGCCGTTCTTCACCACCAAGGACCCCGGCAAAGGCACCGGTTTGGGACTCGCGCTGGTCTATTCGATCGTGGAAGAGCATTATGGGCAGATAACCATCGACAGCCCGGCCGACCCACAAGGCCATCACGGAACCCGTTTCCGCGTGACCCTGCCGCGCTATGTCGAAGCGACGTCCGAAGCGACCTGAGTAGTGACCTATGAATCCGCGCCGCTTCAACAGGCCCGGAATCTGAGACCGTCGAGAGAGAGTCAATGCCGCATATCCTCATCGTCGAAGACGAAACCATCATCCGCTCCGCCCTGCGCCGTTTGCTCGAGCGCAACCAGTATCAGGTCAGCGAGGCCGGTTCCGTGCAGGAGGCTCAGGAGCGCTTCAGCATTCCCAGCTTCGACCTGGTGGTGAGCGACCTGCGCCTGCCTGGCGCGCCCGGTACCGAGCTGATCAAGCTGGCCCAGGGCATCCCGGTGCTGATCATGACCAGCTACGCCAGCCTGCGCTCGGCAGTGGACTCGATGAAGATGGGTGCGGTCGACTACATCGCCAAACCCTTCGACCACGACGAGATGCTCCAGGCCGTGGCGCGCATCCTGCGTGATTTCCAGGAAGCGCGTCGCAACCCGCCCAGCGAAGCGCCGAGCAAAGCCGCCGGCAAAGCCAATGGCAGCGCCGCCGAGGGCGAGATCGGCATCATCGGCTCCTGCGCCGCCATGCAGGACCTGTACAGCAAGATCCGCAAGGTTTCCCCGACCGACTCCAATGTCTTGATCCAGGGCGAGTCCGGTACCGGCAAGGAGCTGGTCGCCCGTGCCCTGCACAACCTGTCCAAGCGCGCCAAGGCGCCGCTGATCTCGGTGAACTGCGCGGCCATTCCGGAAACCCTGATCGAGTCGGAACTGTTCGGCCATGAAAAAGGCGCGTTCACCGGCGCCAGCGCCGGCCGTGCCGGCCTGGTGGAAGCAGCGGATGGCGGCACCCTGTTTCTCGACGAAATCGGCGAACTGCCGCTGGAAGCACAGGCCCGCTTGCTGCGCGTGCTGCAGGAAGGCGAGATCCGCCGGGTCGGCTCGGTACAGTCGCAGAAGGTCGATGTGCGCCTGATCGCCGCCACCCACCGCGACCTGAAAACACTGGCCAAGACCGGCCAGTTCCGCGAAGACCTCTATTACCGCCTGCACGTCATCGCCCTCAAGCTGCCGCCGCTGCGCGAACGTGGTGCCGACGTCAACGAAATCGCCCACGCCTTCCTCGCCCGCCAATGCACCCGAATGGGGCGTGAGGAGCTGCGCTTCGCCCACGACGCCGAGCAGGCGATCCGCCACTATCCCTGGCCAGGTAACGTGCGCGAGCTGGAAAACGCCATCGAGCGCTCGGTGATTCTCTGTGAAGGCACGGAAATCTCCGCTGAGCTGCTGGGCATCGACATCGAACTGGATGATCTGGACGACGAGGACTACAGCGCCTCCGGCAGCGCATCCGGCTCCAGCAACAACAACCACGAGCCAACCGAAGATCTATCGCTGGAAGACTATTTCCAGCACTTCGTGCTCGAGCACCAGGATCACATGACCGAGACCGAACTGGCGCGCAAGCTGGGCATCAGCCGCAAGTGCCTGTGGGAGCGTCGCCAGCGCCTGGGCATTCCACGGCGCAAGAGCGGAGCCGCGACCGGGTCCTGACAGAAAGGCAAGTGACAAAGGCGAGCGACAAAGGTTCCGCATTTGTTACCCCTACAAATATCGCGTAACAAAAGCCGGGTTCATCGGTAACGAGAACCCGGCTTTTTTCTGCCCACCCTTAGCGCCAGATATCCGTAACCCATTGAAAATAAAGGAATCCAAAAAACTGGCACGGCTTCTGCTTTATCTCTGGCACAACAACAATAACAACGCTCGAAAACTCCATAACAAAAACAACATAGAACGACTCCAGCACAACAAAAACAACAACGCGGAGGCGCAGCTAACTGATTCTTTTGGAGAGGATTTGCCTTAAGAGACTCGTCTCACGGCCAGGTCGAGAACAACAAAAACTGCACTCCAAAGCAGCACCTACCCTGGTTGGATCACGGAAAGATCAAGGCAGCATCAGCATCCAAAGCAATCCGTTTGCTACTGGTACCCGGATGGGGTTACCAACAACGAGCCGAAAACAAAAACAACAGGCTCGCATCAATAACAAAAACAAAGCACGCACCTATTTGGGGGGGAGCTTCGGCTCCCCCTGTAGCTTAAGCCCCCTCGCCATCCCCAGCCTGCCTTTACCCTCATTTTCTCTCCCGATGCTAGAATCCGCGCCATTCCTGTGGCTGATGGCATTCCCGGCCGCCTATTCCTGCAAACAGTGCCCCCCATGCTGAAAAAGCTGTTCAAGTCATTTCGTTCGCCACTCAAGCGCGCCCAGCGCCCGCGCAGTACTCCGGAAGTCCTGGGGCCGCGCCAGCACTCACTGCAGCGCGGCCAGTTCAGCCGTAATGCCGTCAGTGTGGTCGAGCGCCTGCAGAAGGCCGGCTACCAGGCCTACCTGGTCGGCGGATGCGTTCGCGATCTGTTGATCGGCGTGCAACCCAAGGATTTCGATGTCGCCACCAGCGCCACGCCCGAACAGGTCCGCGCCGAGTTCCGCAATGCACGCGTCATCGGTCGCCGCTTCAAGCTGGCCCACGTGCACTTCGGTCGCGAGATCATTGAGGTCGCCACCTTCCGCAGCAACCACCCGCAAGGCGACGACGAGGAAGACAGCCATCTGGCCGCACGCCACGAAAGCGGGCGCATCCTGCGAGACAACGTCTACGGCACCCAGGAAAGCGATGCCCAGCGCCGTGACTTCACCATCAACGCCCTGTATTTCGACGTGACCGGCGAGCGCGTACTCGATTACGCCCACGGCGTGCACGACATCCGCAACCGCCTGATTCGTCTGATCGGCGACCCCGAGCAACGCTATCTTGAAGATCCGGTTCGCATGCTGCGCGCCGTCCGCTTCGCCGCCAAGCTCGATTTCGACATCGAACAACACAGCGCCGCGCCCATCCGCCGTCTGGCCCCCATGCTGCGCGACATACCTGCCGCGCGCCTGTTCGACGAAGTGCTCAAGCTGTTTCTGGCCGGCTATGCCGAGTACACCTTCGAACTGCTGGTCGAGTACGACCTGTTCGCCCCGCTGTTCCCCGCCAGCGCCAGGGCACTGGAACAGAACCCCGACTACACCGCAAAGCTGATCCGCCAGGCCCTGGCCAACACCGACGAACGCATCGCTCTGGGCAAACCGGTCACCCCAGCCTTCCTCTTTGCCGCACTGCTCTGGCCGGCCATCCCGGCCCGCGCTGCCCAACTGCAGGCACGCGGCATGCCGCCGATCCCGGCCATGCAGGAAGCCGCACACGACCTGATCAGCGAGCAGTGCAAGCGCATAGCCGTACCCAAGCGCTTCACCCTGCCGATCCGCGAAATCTGGGACATGCAGGAGCGCCTGCCTCGGCGCCAGGGTAAACGTGCTGACCAGCTGCTGGAGAATCCTCGTTTCCGCGCCGGTTACGACTTCCTTCTGCTGCGCGAAGAAGCGGGTGAACAGACCGGCGGCCTTGGCGACTGGTGGACCGAGTATCAGGACGCCAGCGACAGCGAGCGCCGCGCCATGATCCGCGACCTCAGCAATCGTCCTGCGGAGACCGGCGAAGCGCCGGCCCGCAAGCGCCGCCGTGGCGGACGCAATCGCAACCGCAAACCTCGCGACGATACTCCAGCAGGCGAATAGGATGGAGCGGGTCTATATCGGCCTCGGCAGTAATCTGGCCGAGCCCCGCACACAGCTGCAGGCAGCACTCGCAGCTATCGCCGAACTGCCAAACAGCCACCTGGCCGCCACCTCCTCTTTCTATGCCAGCGACCCGCTGGGGCCGCCTGACCAGCCGCGCTACGTCAACGCAGTGGCCGCACTGGATACCGGCCTGGAGCCGCTGCAACTGCTCGACGCCCTGCAACGCATCGAACAAGAGCAGGGGCGTGTGCGCAAAGCCGAACGCTGGGGACCACGCACCCTGGATCTGGACATCTTGCTATTCGGCTCGCGCCAGCTGGCCGAAGAGCGCCTGACCGTACCGCACTACCACATGCACGCCCGTGCCTTCGTGCTCTACCCGCTGGCCGAGATCGCATCCGAGTTGCTACTGCCCGATGGCCGCTCCCTGCGGCAGCTGCTGGCTGAGTGCCCCTACACCGGCCTGGAGCGCATGTGCGACTAGGCCGCGCCAATCTGCGGTAACGTCGTAACAGCGCGGTAACACCGCGTGATTGACTTCACGCACCCTCATCGGGACTATAGGCGTCCCTTTGCCCCGAGACGGCGTATATAAGCCGTCCAGAGAGGCCAGAGCAGGCGCCACAAGTGCCGGAATCCGGCCCGTAGATGAGGATTTGCCAATGCCTGATGTAACCGTAAGCACTCTGTTGGGCCTCAAGCAGAAAGGCGAGAAGATCGTCATGCTGACCGCCTACGACGCCACCTTCGCCCAGGCAGCGTGCCAGGCGGGTGTGGAAGTGCTGCTGGTAGGCGACTCCCTGGGGATGGTCCTGCAAGGCCACGACAGCACCCTGCCGGTGTCCGTCGCCGACATGGCCTACCACACCGCTGCGGTCAAGCGCGGTAATCAGGGCGCGCTGATCCTCACCGACCTGCCCTTCATGGGCTATGCCACGCTGGATCAGACCTTCGCCAGTTGCGCCGCGGTGATGCAGGCAGGGGCGCACATGGTCAAACTGGAAGGCGCCGGCTGGCTGGCCGAACCGATCCGCCAGCTGGCCGAGCGCGGCGTGCCGGTGTGCGCCCACCTGGGCCTGACACCGCAAGCGGTCAATGTCTTCGGTGGCTTCAAGGTACAGGGGCGTGGCGACGCCGCCGCACGCCAGCTGCGTGCCGACGCCATGGCCCTGGAGCAGGCTGGCGCGGCCATGCTGCTGCTTGAGTGTGTACCTAGCGAGCTGGCGGCCGAAATCACCCAGGCGGTGAAGATCCCGGTCATCGGCATCGGCGCCGGCAGCGCCACCGACGGCCAGGTGCTGGTGATGCATGATTTGCTCGGCCTGGCGCTGACCGGTCGCACACCCAAGTTCGTGAAGAATTTCATGGAAGGCCAGACCAGCGTGCAAGCGGCCTTCGCCGCCTATGTACGCGCCGTGAAGGACGTCAGTTTCCCCGCCGAGGAGCACGGTTTCTCCGCATGAATACCGTCAAGACCGTACTGGAGCTACGTGCCGCTGTCGCACGCGCTCGCAGCGAGGGCAAGCGCATCGCTTTCGTGCCAACCATGGGCAACCTGCATGCCGGGCACGTCGCTTTGGTGGAAAAAGCTCGGCAACGCGCCGACTTCGTGGTTGCCAGCATCTTCGTCAACCCGCTGCAGTTCGGCCTCAGCGAGGATCTGGCCAGTTATCCGCGTACCCTGGCTGCCGATCAGGACAAGCTGGTCGCCGCCGGCTGCCATCTGCTGTTCCACCCGGATGTCGAAGAAATGTACCCCCACGGCATGGATAGCCAAACCCGCGTCAGCGTGCGCGGAGTTTCCGAAGGCCTTTGCGGCGGCAGCCGCCCCGGCCACTTCGACGGCGTGGCCACGGTGGTCAGCAAGCTGTTCAACATGGTCCAGCCAGATATCGCCGTGTTCGGCGAGAAGGATTTCCAGCAACTGGCGGTGATCCGCACCCTGGTGCGTGACCTGAACATGCCGATCCAGATCATCGGCGAGCCGACCGTACGCGCCGAGGACGGCCTGGCCCTGTCCTCGCGCAACGGCTACCTCGATGCAGAGCAACGCGCCACGGCCCCCGTGCTCTACCGCACGCTGATGCAGATGGCCGACGCCATCCGCGGTGGCGAGCGCGACTTCGAACGCCTGACCGAGCAAGGTAAAACCATGCTGCAACGCGCCGGCCTGCGCCCCGACTACCTGGAGGTGCGCGACAGCCACGACCTGCGCAGCGCCACGGAAGAGAGCCGCCAACTGGTCATCCTGGCCGCCGCCTTTCTCGGCAAGACCCGCCTGATCGACAATCTGGCCTTCGAGCTGTAATCGCCGAGGCATGGCACCGCGCCACACTGGCTGTCGCCTGAGCACAGCGCATGCCGTTACACTCAAGCCCGGAACCCTCCGGGCTTTTTATTGCCAGGACGCCACACCTACAAGGAGGCAGCACTACATGGCCTACTATCAGCAGCCACTCGACGTCACCGCCCTGCCGAGCTGGCAGGCTCTGCTCCAACACCGCAAGGCCATGCAGGATTTCAGCATGCGCGAAGCATTTGCCAGTGACAGCAAACGCTTCGAGCGTTTTTCCCTCAGCACCAGCGGCATTTTCCTCGACTATTCGAAGAACCTGATCAACGAAGAGACTCGCAACCTGTTGGTCGACCTGGCCAAAGAGAGCGGCCTGCAGGAAGCCATCGAAGCGCTATTCAACGGCGAACACATCAACGCTTCGGAGAACCGTCCGGCCCTGCATACGGCACTGCGCCGCCCGATCGGCGACTCGGTCGAGGTCGACGGTCAGGATGTGATGCCGCAAGTGCATCGCGTGCTCAACCAGATGACCGATATCGTCAGCCGCATCCACAGCAACCAGTGGCGTGGCTACAGCGACCAGACCATCACGGATGTGGTCAATATCGGTATCGGGGGCTCCTTCCTCGGCCCACAACTGGTCTCGGAGGCCCTGCTGCCTTTCACTCAGCGCGGTGTGCGCTGCCATTACCTAGCCAATATCGACGGCAGCGAGTTCCACGAACTGTCCGCCAAGCTGAATGCCGAAACCACCCTGTTCATCGTCTCCAGCAAGTCCTTCGGCACCCTGGAAACGCTGAAGAACGCCCAGGCCGCACGCAGTTGGTACCTGGCCCGCGGCGGCACCGAAGAAAAGCTCTATCGCCACTTCATCGCCGTGACCAGCAACAAGGAAGCGGCCATCACCTTCGGTATCCGCGAGAAAAACATCTTCCCCATGTGGGACTGGGTGGGCGGGCGCTATTCACTGTGGTCGGCTATCGGCCTGCCCATCGCCCTGGCCATCGGCATGTCCAATTTCAAGGAGCTGCTGTCCGGCGCGTACAGTATGGACGTGCACTTCCGTACAGCCCCCTTCGAGCAGAACATGCCCGTGCTGCTGGCCCTGCTCGGCATCTGGTATGGCAACTTCTGGGGCGCACAGAGCCACGCGATCCTGCCGTACGACCATTACCTGCGGAACATCACCAAGCACCTGCAGCAGCTGGACATGGAATCCAACGGCAAGAGCGTGCGCCAGGACGGCAGCCCGGTCAGCTGCGCAACCGGCCCGGTGATCTGGGGTGGTGTCGGCTGCAATGGCCAGCATGCCTACCACCAACTGCTGCACCAGGGCACCGAACTGATTCCGGCGGACTTCATCGTACCGGTGGTCAGCTACAACCCGGTGGCCGATCACCATCAGTGGCTCTACGCCAACTGCCTGTCGCAAAGCCAGGCGCTGATGCTGGGCAAAAACCGCAGCGAAGCCGAGGCCGAGCTGCGCGCGCGTGGTGCTGAAGAAGCCGAAGTGCAGCGCCTGGCACCACACAAGGTGATCCCCGGAAACCGCCCCAGCAACACCCTGGTGCTGGAACGCATCAGCCCGCGCCGCCTCGGCGCGCTGGTGGCCATGTACGAGCACAAGGTGTTCGCGCAGAGCGTGTTGTGGGGCATCAACGCCTTCGACCAATGGGGGGTGGAGCTGGGCAAGGAGCTGGGCAAGGGCGTGTATGAACGCCTCACGGGCTGGGACCAGCCAGCGGCAGAAGATGCCTCGACCCAGGGTCTGATCGACTTCTTCCGCGGCCGGCACCGCGGCTGACGAACGCCTGCACCGACGAACCCGGCCCCGCGCCGGGTTCGTGCTTTCTGGGGTGTTCTAAAGTGGAGGGTAGTCTGACTGCGGGTTGAACCAAGCAGCCGCTTGGATGCACCCTAGCCCCATCGCGAACGACAACAAAAAGGCCCAAGCCATGTTCGAAATCACCCGCCACCCCGTGCCCGACGCCGTACGCCAGCGCGCCCTACTGAACAACGAGGGTTACCTGCGCCTGTATCAACAGTCCATCGAGCAGCCCGAAGCGTTCTGGAGCGAGCAGGCACAGCAGTTCCTCGACTGGTTCAAACCCTGGGAGCAGCTCCATCACAGCGACCTGAGCAAAGGCGACGCGCAGTGGTTCAAGGGCGGCCTGCTCAACGTCGCGCACAACTGCATCGACCGTCACTTGAAAGAGCGTGGTGAGCAGATCGCCATCATCTGGGAAGGCGACAATCCGGCCGAGTCGGCCAACATCACCTACAACAAGCTGCACAGCCATGTCTGCCGCCTGGCCAATGTGCTCAAAAGCCGTGGCGTCAAGAAAGGCGACCGGGTATGCATCTATATGCCGATGATCCCCGAAGCGGCCTATGCCATGCTCGCCTGCACGCGCATCGGTGCCATCCACTCGGTGGTGTTCGGCGGTTTCTCCCCGGACGCGCTGCGCGACCGTATCCTCGATGCCGATTGCCACACCGTGATCACCGCCGACGAGGGCGTGCGTGGCGGCAAGTACATTGCGCTGAAGAACAACGTCGACAAGGCCCTGCAGAGTTGCCCCAAGGTCAGCACCGTGGTGGTGGTCGAGCGCACCCAGGGTGAGATCGCCTGGGTGGAGGGGCGCGACCTCTGGTATCACCAGGCCCTGCATGAGGCCAGTGCAGACTGCCCCGCCGAGCCAATGGACGCCGAGGACCCGCTGTTCATCCTCTACACCTCGGGCAGCACCGGCAAACCCAAGGGCGTGCTGCACAGCACCGGCGGCTACCTGCTCAGCGCGGCCATGACCCACAAGTACGTGTTCGACTACCACGAGGGCGACATCTACTGGTGCACCGCCGACGTCGGCTGGGTCACCGGGCACAGCTACATCGTCTACGGTCCGCTGGCCAACGGTGCCACCACCCTGATGTTCGAGGGCGTCCCCAACTACCCGGACGCCTCGCGCTTCTGGCAGGTGATCGACAAGCATCAGGTCAACATCTTCTACACCGCACCCACCGCCCTGCGTGCGTTGATGCGCGAGGGGGAGGCGCCGGTCAAGGCCACCGACCGCTCCAGCCTGCGCCTGCTCGGCTCGGTGGGCGAACCGATCAACCCGGAAGCCTGGGAGTGGTACTACCACGTGGTCGGCGAAACCCGCTGCCCGATCGTCGACACCTGGTGGCAGACCGAGACCGGCTCGATCCTGATCACCCCACTGCCTGGCGCCACCGACCTCAAACCCGGCTCGGCGACCCGGCCGTTCTTCGGCGTGCAACCGGTACTGCTCGATGAACAGGGCAAGGAGATCGGCGGCCCCGGCGCCGGCGTGCTGGCGATCAAAGCCAGCTGGCCGAGCCAGATCCGCAGTGTGTACGGCGACCATCAGCGCATGATCGACACCTACTTCAAGCCCTACCCCGGCTACTACTTCACCGGCGACGGTGCGCGCCGCGACGAGGATGGCTACTACTGGATCACCGGTCGCGTCGACGATGTGATCAACGTCTCCGGCCACCGCATCGGCACCGCCGAGGTGGAAAGCGCCCTGGTACTGCACGATGCCGTGGCCGAAGCGGCGGTGGTCGGTTACCCACACGACCTCAAGGGCCAGGGAATTTACGCCTATGTCACCCTGATGAAAGGCAGCGAACCCTCCGAAGCCCTGCAGAAAGAGCTGCTGACACTGGTCGGCAAGGAGATCGGCAGCTTCGCCAAACCCGAGCTGATCCAGTGGGCGCCCGGCCTGCCCAAGACCCGCTCGGGCAAAATCATGCGCCGCATCCTGCGCAAGATCGCCTGCAACGAACTGGAGAACATGGGTGACACCTCCACTCTGGCAGACCCCTCGGTGGTCGACAGCCTGATCGAACAGCGTCTCAATCGCTGAAACGCCGGCGGGGCATCAACCCCGCCAGCGTCTTGATCCAAGGGGTCAGAGCACGGACACTGGCGCACATGGAGCCCCTACGCCGCCAAATAGAAGCCCAGGTGCACAGCCTCACCGGTGCTTCGCTGAAACAGCTCGACCTCGACCAGCCACGAGGCGATCCCGGCCTGTTCGGCCCCGCGTCGATGGTCTGGGAAGTACACGCCGACTTCACCTCAATGATGGTCGGCGGCATCTCCGCCCTGCTCCTGCAGATGCTCCATCCGCTGGCCCTGGCCGGCGTCTGGGACCACTCCAACTTCCGCCAGGACATGCTCGGCCGCCTGCGGCGCACCAGCCTGTTCATCGCCGGCACCAGCTATGGCGGGGTGCAGGATGCCGAGCGGCTGCTCGACAAGGTGCGCACCATCCATTTACAGGTGGTGGGCCAGGCGCCGGATGGCCGTGCCTATGCAGCCAGCGATCCGCAGCTGCTGACCTGGGTGCATGTTTCCGAAGTCAGCCAGTTCCTCGCCGGCTACCTGCGTTACGTCAATCCGCAGCTGCCAACGGCCGAGCAGGATCGCTACTACCAGGAGGTGGCGCTGATCGCTCACCGGCTGGGCGCGCGGGACGTGCCCCAGTCACGCCAGGCGGTCGCCGACTACCTGCAACGCATGCAGGCACAACTGCTCTGCGATGAACGCACCCGCGAAGTGGTCCGACTGCTGTACGCGGCGCCGATGCCGAGCATCCTGGCCAAACCCTTCGGTCAGCTGATGATGAGCGCCGGCATCGACCTGCTGCCGGACTGGGCCAGCGACCTGCTGGGCGAGCGACAGGCCGCCTGGCGTCGCCCGTTGATTCGCAGCAGTGTCCAGCGCACGGCTGCGATGCTGCGCTGGGCCGTGCGCAACAGCGCAGCCCAGCGCGCAAGAGGTCGCCTGTTGCCGTAAAGAACGTGGCTGGCCGGTCAGCTGTGGCTGTGCGACCATCAACGCCTTTCCGGTCACACCATGAACCGAATCGAGGAACTGCACATGCAAGAAGTCGTCATCGTCGCCGCAACCCGCACCGCCATCGGCGGCTTCCAGGGCGCCCTGGCCAATGTGCCGGCCGTCGACCTGGGCGCCGCGGTGATCCGCAGCCTGCTGGACAAGACCGGCCTCAACCCCGCCGAAGTCGATGAAGTACTGCTCGGCCATGTGCTCACCGCCGGCGCCGGGCAGAACACCGCACGCCAGGCCGCGATCAAGGCCGGCCTGCCGCACGCCGTACCCGCCATGACCCTGAACAAGGTCTGCGGCTCAGGCCTGAAGGCCCTGCACCTGGGCGCCCAGGCCATTCGCTGCGGCGACGCCGAGGTCATCATCGCCGGCGGCATGGAGAACATGAGCCTGGCGCCCTACGTCATGCCCGCTGCCCGCACCGGCCAGCGCATGGGCCACGGCAAGCTCATCGACACGATGATCCAGGACGGCCTGTGGGATGCCTTCAACGACTACCACATGGGCATCACCGCCGAGAACCTGGTGGAGAAATACGGCATCAGCCGTGAGGCGCAGGACGCCTTCGCCGCCGCCTCGCAACAAAAGGCCTGCGCCGCCATCGAGGCCGGGCGTTTCAATGATGAGATCACCCCGATCCTGATCCCCTCGCGCAAGGGCGAGCCGGTCAGCTTCGCCACCGACGAGCAGCCGCGCGCCGGCACCAGCGCCGAATCCCTGGCCAAACTCAAACCGGCGTTCAAGAAGGACGGCACAGTGACCGCCGGCAACGCCTCCAGCCTCAACGACGGCGCCGCCGCCGTGCTGCTGATGAGCGCGAGCAAAGCCGAGGCCCTGGGCCTACCGGTGCTGGCCAGGATCGCTGCCTACGCCAATGCCGGCGTCGATCCGGCGATCATGGGCATCGGCCCGGTGTCGGCCACCCAGCGCTGCCTGGAGAAAGCCGGCTGGCAGCTGAGCGATCTGGACCTGATCGAGGCCAACGAAGCCTTCGCCGCCCAGGCCCTGTCGGTGGGCCAGGAACTGGGCTGGGACGCCAGCAAGGTCAACGTCAACGGCGGCGCCATCGCCCTCGGTCATCCGATTGGCGCCTCCGGTTGCCGCGTGCTGGTGACCCTGCTGCACGAAATGCTCAAGCGTGATGCCAAGAAAGGCCTGGCCACCCTGTGCATCGGCGGCGGTCAAGGTGTGGCCCTGGCCATCGAAAGGTAAAAGCGTGATCCCGTAGGTTGGGTCGGGCCGCGTAGGTTGAGGGCATAGCCCGAAGCCCAACGGGAGGAGCAAACGGCCACGACGCGGCTCTCGACATCGCTTGTTGGGCTTCGCTGCGCTCAACCTACGCGGCCCGGCCCAACCTACACACCAAGGTTTACTTCTCGGGCATCGGCATGGGGAACGGCATCACGTTGCCGCCGCCCTTGGCTTCGCTGATCTTCGGTGTACCCAGGCGCTCCACCTCATCGATGCGAATGATCGCGTGCATCGGCACGAAGCTGCGTACCACGCCCTCGAACTGCGCCTTGAGTTTCTCCTCGCTGGGGTCGACCACCACCTGGGTACGCTCGCCAAAGACGAACTCCTCCACCTCCAGGAAACCCCACAGATCGCTCTGGTAGATCTGCTTGGCATACATCTCGTACACCTGGCCCTGGTTCTGAAAGATCACCTTGTAGATAGGTTCGCGCTTGCTCATGAGGGGAAACTGCTGAAAATCGGGGGCGCAGATACTAGCACAGCACCTCCCCGCAGACGGCACTTGCCCATTCCCCGCCAGCAGCTATGCCCCTATAATCCCCGGTCATTTTTTAAACAGCACGACCTTACCCATGGCCAAGAAGCTTTATATCGAAACCCACGGTTGCCAGATGAACGAGTACGACAGCTCGCGCATGGTCGATCTGCTGGGCGAACACCAGGCCCTGGAAGTCACGGAAAACCCGGCAGAAGCCGACGTGATCCTCCTCAATACCTGCTCGATCCGCGAAAAAGCCCAGGACAAGGTGTTCTCCCAGCTGGGCCGCTGGCGCGAGCTGAAACAGGAAAACCCTAACCTGGTGATCGGCGTCGGCGGCTGCGTGGCCAGCCAGGAAGGCGCCGCCATCCGCGACCGCGCGCCCTATGTCGACGTGGTCTTCGGCCCGCAGAC
The DNA here is from genome assembly GCF_043102245.1 of Pseudomonas sp. zbq_18. Lineage (NCBI taxonomy): Bacteria > Pseudomonadati > Pseudomonadota > Gammaproteobacteria > Pseudomonadales > Pseudomonadaceae > Pseudomonas > Pseudomonas sp. zbq_18. The sequence goes on from NZ_JBICIT010000009.1 coordinate 135,856, forward strand.
CCTGCACCGTCTGCCGGAAATGATCGACGCCGCCCGCACCACCAAGACCGCCCAGGTCGACATTAGCTTCCCCGAGATCGAAAAGTTCGATCACCTGCCCGAAGCCCGCGTCGACGGCCCCAGCGCCTTCGTCTCGGTCATGGAGGGCTGCAGCAAGTACTGCACCTTCTGCGTGGTGCCCTACACCCGCGGCGAGGAAGTCAGCCGGCCGCTGGCCGACGTACTGGTGGAAATCACCCAGCTGGCCGAGAAGGGCGTGAAGGAAGTCACCCTGCTCGGGCAGAACGTCAACGGCTACCGCGGCCCGACCCCGGACGGACATATCGCTGACTTCGCCGAACTGCTCTACGCAGTCGCCGAAATCGACGGTATCGAGCGCATCCGCTACACCACCAGCCACCCACTGGAGTTCTCCGACGCCATCATCCAGGCCCATGCCGACATCCCGAAGCTGGTCAAATACCTGCACCTGCCGGTGCAGTCCGGTTCGGACCGCATCCTGGCGGCGATGAAGCGCAACCACACGGCACTGGAGTACAAGTCGCGCATCCGCAAGCTCAAGGCGGCTGTGCCGGATATTCTGCTCAGCACCGACTTCATCGTCGGCTTCCCCGGCGAGACCGAGAAAGACTTCGAGCAGACCATGAAGCTGATCGAGGATGTCGGCTTCGACTTCTCCTACTCCTTCATCTACAGCTCGCGCCCCGGCACCCCGGCCGCCGACCTGGCCGACGACACTCCGGAAGAGGTGAAGAAGCAGCGCCTGTCGATCCTGCAGGCGCGCATCGCCCAGCAGGGCTTCGAGAACAGCCGACGTATGGTCGGCACCACCCAGCGCATCCTGGTCAGCGACTACTCGAAGAAGGACCCCGGCATGCTCCAGGGCCGCACCGAGAGCAACCGCGTGGTCAACTTCCGCTGTGATAATCCACGCCTGATCGGCCAGTTCGTCGACGTGCATATCGATGACGCCCTGCCCCACTCACTGCGCGGCACGCTGATCGACGCCGTGCACTGATCGACCAATGGCTAATATGTCCCTGCGCGCGCGAACTTTTCCCGCGGCCCGCGCAGGGTTATGCTCCCTCCATCATTTCTGCCGCATGGCGGTAACCGGACTCCATTGAACGCCCCCATAGAACCCCATCGTTTTATCCTCGAACCCTTCGAAGCACGCCGCTTCGCCAACCTCTGCGGACAGTTCGACGAGCATCTGCGCCTGATCGAGCAACGCCTCGCCATCGAGATCCGCAACCGTGGCAACCAGTTCGAGCTGATCGGCCCGTCGCAGCACACCCAGTCCGCCGAGAACCTGCTGCGCCGTCTGTACCGCGAAACCAAAAGCACCGAGCTGTCGCCCGAACTGGTCCACCTGTACCTGCAGGAATCCGGCCTGGAAGCGCTGGACAGCGGCAAGGCTGACGCCGGTGTCACCCTGCGCACCAAGAAAGGCGTGATCAAGCCGCGCGGCGCCAACCAGCAGCGCTACGTCAAGGCGATCCTCGATAACGACATCAACTTCGGCATCGGCCCGGCCGGTACCGGCAAGACCTACCTGGCCGTGGCCTGTGCAGTCGATGCGCTGGAGCGCGAGCAGGTGCGCCGCATCCTCTTGGTACGCCCGGCGGTCGAGGCCGGCGAGAAGCTCGGCTTCCTCCCTGGCGACCTGGCGCAGAAGATCGACCCCTACCTGCGCCCTCTGTACGACGCGCTGTACGAGATGCTTGGCTTCGAGACCGTGGCCAAGCTGATCGAGAAGCAGGTGATCGAGATCGCCCCGCTGGCCTATATGCGCGGGCGCACCCTTAACAACAGCTTCATCATTCTCGACGAGAGTCAGAACACCACCCTCGAACAGATGAAGATGTTCCTCACCCGTATCGGCTTCGGCTCCACCGCCGTGATCACCGGCGACATCACCCAGGTCGACCTGCCGCGCGGCACCAAGTCGGGCCTGAGCCATGTGATGACCGTACTCAAGGACGTCCCCGGCATCAGCTTCACCCACTTCAAGCCCAAGGACGTGGTGCGCCACCCGCTGGTGCAGCGCATCGTCGAAGCCTACGAGCGCTTCGAGGAAAGCCAGAGCCAGGACGGCAAGGGTCACCCCGATGCTTGAGCTCGACCTGCAGAACGCCTCGCAGGCCAGCCAGCTGCCGAGCGAGGCGCAGTTCCGCCAGTGGTGCGAACTGGCCCTGCGCCAGCGCACGGCTGATTCCGAACTGACCATCCGCCTGGTCGATGAAGCCGAAGGCCAGGAGCTGAACCGCACCTGGCGGCACAAGGACTACCCGACCAACGTGCTGTCCTTCCCGGCCGATGTGCCCGACGAGATGCTCGACATTCCGCTGCTCGGCGATCTGGTGATCTGCGTGCCGGTGGTCGAGCGCGAAGCGCAGGAACAGAACAAGTCGCCAGAGGCCCACTGGGCCCACCTGGTGATCCACGGCTGCCTGCACCTGCTCGGCTACGACCACATCGAGGATGAGGAAGCCGAGGAAATGGAAACACTGGAACGACAATTGCTGGCTGAACTGGGTCATCCCGACCCTTATGCAGCCGACGAATAACCACAGAGACTCAGGAAAACTCCCGAGACCATCATGAGCGAAGACCGATCGAGCAACGAGCAGAAGTCCTGGTTCAACAAACTGACCCAAGCTTTTGCTCATGAGCCGAAAAACCGCGAAGAACTGCTGGAAGTCCTGCGCGAAGCCCACCAGAACAAGCTGCTCGACAGCGAAGCGCTGACCATTGTCGAAGGCGCCATCCAGGTCGCCGACCTGCAGGTACGCGACATCATGGTGCCGCGCTCGCAGATGATCAGCATCAAGGCCAGCCAGTCGCCGGCCGAATTCCTCCCCTCCATCATCGACTCCGCGCATTCGCGCTACCCGGTGATCGGTGAGAGCCTCGATGAAGTCATCGGCATCCTCCTGGCCAAGGATCTGCTGCCGCTGATCCTCGGAGGCGACCAGCCTTTCGACATCAAACAACTGCTGCGCCCGGCCACCTTCGTGCCGGAATCCAAGCGCCTCAATGTGCTGCTGCGCGAGTTCCGCGCCAACCATAACCACATGGCCGTGGTGATCGACGAATACGGCGGCGTAGCCGGCCTGGTGACCATCGAGGATGTGCTGGAGCAGATCGTCGGCGACATCGAGGACGAACACGATGTCGAGGAAGACAGCTATATCAAGCCACTGCCATCCGGCGACTTCCTGATCAAGGCACTGACCCCGATCGAAAACTTCAACGAAACCTTCGACACCGAGTTCCCCGACGACGAGTTCGACACGGTCGGCGGTCTGGTGATGAACGCTTTCGGTCACCTGCCCAAGCGCAATGAGATCACCGAGATCGGCGAATACCGCTTCCGCGTGCTCAACGCCGACAGCCGCCGCCTGCACCTGCTGCGCCTGACGCCACTGGAGCGTTAAAGCGTGCACGGCTTGCAGGAGGGGCCTTGGTCGCGACGAGAAACCTCGCGTTGCCAAGGTCGCGGCCAAGGCCCCTCCTACAGCTCGTAGCCCGGACTTAAGTCCGGGAAACAGGCTGCAATACCCCGGGCTACGAGTCTGGACAACGCTCACCCGCAAGGGCGAGATTTCCACCCAGCCCGCCAAAGCGCTCGACTTCCAGCCTCCCCTCCCTTCCAGTACCCTTGCCCGCCAGACTTCCCGCTCAAGGACGCACGATGCGCTGGATCACCCAACCCGGCTGGCCGGGCAATCTGCTGGCCATCGCCGGCGGCGCCTCCACCACACTGGCCCTGGCTCCTTTCAACGCCTGGCCATTGGCTTTGCTGGCCATCGCCATTTTCTACCTTGGCCTGCGCCACCTGAATCCACGCCAGGCGCTGCTGCGCGGCTGGTGTTATGGCCTCGGCCTGTTCCTCGCCGGCACCAGCTGGATCTATGTCAGCATCCACGACTACGGCGCCGCCTCGGTGCCCCTGGCGGCCTTCCTGACCTTCGCCTTCTGCGCGGGCGTGGCACTGTTCTTCGCCCTGCCCGCCTGGCTCTGGGCGCGCTGGCTGCGCCGCAATGACGCGCCCATCGCCGACGCCCTGGCCTTCGCCGCGCTGTGGCTGGCCCAGGAAGCCTTTCGCGGCTGGTTCCTCACCGGCTTCCCCTGGCTCTATGCCGGCTACAGCCAGCTACATGGCCCACTGGCCGGACTGGCACCGGTCGGCGGCATGTGGCTGATCTCCCTGGTGCTGGCATTAAGTGCTGCACTGCTGGTCAACCTGCACCCTCTACGCCATCAGCGTTCTCGTCTGATTGGCGCAGTTGCCTTGCTGTTGGCCCCCTGGCTGGCTGGCCTGGCCCTTAACGGCCAGAGCTGGACCACGCCCATGGGTGAGCCGCTAAAGGTCGCCGCCCTGCAGGGCAATATCGAACAGAACCTGAAGTGGGATCCGGCGCAGCTGGATGCCCAGCTGGCGCTGTACCGCGACATGACCCTGAGCAGCCAACCGGCCGACCTGATCGTCTGGCCGGAAACCGCGGTGCCGGTACTCAAGGAATACGCCGAGGGCTACCTGAAAGTGATGGGCCGCGTGGCGGCCGACCGCGACGCTGCACTGATCACCGGCATCCCGCTGCGTCAGCTCAACGAACAGGGTGAGAAGCGCTACTACAACGCAATTACTGCAACAGGCTGGGGCGAGGGCACCTACCTCAAGCAGAAGCTGGTGCCCTTCGGCGAATACGTACCACTGCAGGATGTGCTGCGCGGGCTGATCGCCTTCTTCGACCTGCCCATGTCCGACTTCGCCCGCGGCCCCGCCAACCAGAGCCCGCTGCAAGCCAAGGGCGTGCGTATCGCGCCGTTCATCTGCTATGAGGTGGTCTACCCGGAATTCGCCGCCACCATGGCCGCGCAAAGCGAACTGCTGCTGACGGTCAGCAACGACACCTGGTTCGGCACCTCGATCGGGCCGCTGCAGCACCTGCAGATGGCGCAGATGCGCGCCCTGGAGGCCGGACGCTGGATGATCCGCGCCACCAACAACGGCGTCACCGCGCTGATCGACCCGCAAGGTCGTATTGCCGCGCAGATCCCGCAGTTCCAGCAGGGCACACTCTATGGCGCAGTCCAGCCGATGCAGGGCCTGACGCCTTACCTGCGCTGGCGCGCCTGGCCGCTGGTGGTGCTGGGTGTCCTGCTGCTGGGCTGGGCGCTTATCGCCCGTCGTCGCGAGAGGTAGGCGTAGGTTGGGTTGAGCGCAGCGAAGCCCAACAGGGGGAGTTGCCTGAGGGCCCGCACCTTGGGCTTCTCTGCGCCTACGCGGCCCGACCCAACAGTGCCTCATCCAATCTACCGATAGATCAGCGGATAAACCGCCATCCCTAATGCCTCGTTGAGCAGGCGGGTGTTCTGCCACAGCGCCTTGCTCTCCGGCAGCCAGCCACCGACCGGGCGCTCGTTGGGTACGCCGAGAAAGCCCAACGGTGCCGCCACCACCTCCAGCCCGGCGCGTTCGAAACACCAACGCGCCCGCGGCATGTGCGCCGCCTGTGTCACCAGCACCACTCGCCGGACACCTTCGGTCTTGAGCAGCTCGGCGCTGAACTGAGCATTCTCCCAGGTGGTACGGCTGCGCTCCTCGCGCCAGCGCGTCGGCACAGAAAAATCGCGCTGCAGCACATCGGCCATCAGCTGCGCCTCGCTGGGTGGCTGGCCATAGTGCAAACCACCACTGATCAGAACTGGCAGCTGCGACGCTCGCTGCAGGCGTGCCGCATAGCGCAGCCGCTCGATGGCGGTCACACTGGGCTGGTCACCGCCCCAGGCAGGATCGGCCTCCTCGCGCCCCGAGCCAAGAATCACGATCACCTCTGCCTGCTGGGCCAAGCCCGGCCACTGTGCCTCGGCCAGCGCCGGCTCACGCTCGATCTGCCGTGCCGCCCACTCCATGACTACGGGCAAGCTGAACAGCCACAGACCGGCCAGGCCGATGAACACAACCAAGCCAGCCGCGCGCGGCCGCCCCAGCCAAGCCCACAACAGCCAGGCGAACAGCAGCAGCACTAGAAAGCCACCAGGTGGCAGGATCAGTTGTTTGAGGATAAAACGCAGTTCCATGGGCACCTCCTGTGCCCGCAGAGACTATGCCCTGCCACACAAGGAGTCGAGCCGTGCGATCAGCGCGGCTGCCCGGCACGAAACAGCTTGGAGCCACAAGCGCTACAGGGCATCACGCCCTCGCCACGCTGCACCTGCGCAGCCGTGCCACATAGGGCGCAACACAACTGCTGGCGCTTCTTGATCAGGGCCTTGCTACGCCCCGGCAATGACCTGCTCGGCAACCGCCCAGGCGGTTTACTGACCGGCCTGCCCTGGCGCTCGGGCAATTGCTCGATCGACGCCAACTCCTCGGCCGCCGCATGCCAGCCGCGCAACCAATTAAGGTCACGGTCCAGATAGGCCCGGATCAATTCCAGCTCAGCAGGCGTCAGACCACGCAACTCCAGTTCTGCGGGGGGAGTCCGGCACAGACGGCTCGCGGTTTCTGCTTCTTCTAGTGCCAGGGCAAGACGCTGCAACAGCCGCTCATAGAGCCCGCCCGCCGCCTCCGTGTGCCGCAACTCAGCCATCATCACCTCAACCGGGCGCCGTCGCTGCACGCCCTTGTAACAAGCTTAGCGCCGCGCCGCCTGGCAGCCGTGCGCCGCGACAAACGGCGGGCAGCGCCTTGTGCCGAGGACAATCAGGGTTTCCCTGAATCAGGGGGGGTCATGTATGCTACGGCGTTTCTCGCAGCCCTCTATTTCAGCGCCGAAAACCCATGCACGAACAGTATTCGCCCCGTGATATCGAAGCCGCCGCCCAGACCCACTGGAACGAGCAGAAATCCTTTGTAGTGAGCGAGCAACCAGGCAAGGAAACCTTCTACTGCCTGTCGATGTTCCCCTACCCGAGCGGCAAGCTGCACATGGGCCACGTGCGCAACTACACCATCGGTGACGTAATCGCCCGCTACCAGCGCATGCAGGGCAAGAACGTGCTGCAACCGATGGGCTGGGACGCCTTCGGCATGCCGGCGGAAAATGCCGCCATGAAAAACCAGGTGGCGCCGGCCAAGTGGACCTACGAGAACATCGACTACATGAAGTCCCAGCTGAAATCGCTGGGCCTGGCCATCGACTGGACACGCGAAGTCACCACCTGCAAGCCGGACTACTACCGCTGGGAGCAGTGGCTGTTCACACGCCTGTTCGAAAAGGGCGTGATCTACCGCAAGAACGGCACCGTGAACTGGGACCCGGTCGACCAGACCGTACTGGCCAACGAGCAGGTCATCGACGGCCGTGGCTGGCGTTCGGGCGCGCTGATCGAGAAGCGCGAAATCCCGATGTACTACTTCAAGATCACCGCCTATGCCGAAGAGCTGCTGAGCAGCCTGGATGAGCTGGAGGGCTGGCCCGAGCAGGTCAAGACCATGCAGCGCAACTGGATCGGCAAGAGCTTCGGTGCCGACATCGTGTTCGACTACGACGTCGCCAGCATCGGCATCGACGGCCAGCTCAAGGTCTACTCGACCCGCCCCGACACCCTGATGGGCGCCACCTATGTGGCCGTGGCCGCCGAGCACCCGCTGGCGCAGCGCGCCGCCGAAGCCAATCCGGCCATCGCCGCGTTCATTGCCGAATGCAAGGCAGGATCGGTCGCGGAAGCCGATATGGCGACCATGGAAAAGAAGGGCGTGGCCACCGGCCAGTTCGTCATCCATCCGCTGACCGGCGACAAGCTGCCGGTATTCGTCGCCAACTACGTACTGTGGGGCTACGGCGAAGGCGCGGTGATGGCCGTACCGGCCCACGACGAGCGTGACTTCGAGTTTGCCAACAAGTACGGCCTGCCGATTCAGCAGGTCTATGCCGGTGAAGGCAAGGACTACAGCACTGCCGAGTGGCAGAGCTGGTATGGCGACAAGGAAGGCCTCACCACCATCAACTCCGGCAAGTACGACGGCAAGGGCTTCAGCGAAGCCTTCGACGCCATCGTCGCCGACTTGGAAGCCAGCGCCCACGGCGCGCGCAAGACCCAGTTCCGCCTGCGCGACTGGGGCATCAGTCGCCAGCGCTATTGGGGCTGCCCGATCCCGATCATCCACTGCCCGAGCTGCGGCGACGTGCCGGTGCCGGAAGACCAGCTGCCGGTCGTCCTGCCGGAAGACGTGGTGCCGGACGGCGCCGGTTCGCCGCTGGCCAAGATGCCCGAGTTCTACGAATGCAGCTGCCCGAAGTGCGGCAGCCCGGCCAAGCGTGAAACCGACACCATGGACACCTTCGTCGAGTCGTCCTGGTACTACGCCCGCTACGCCAGCCCGCAGTACACCGGCGGCATGGTCGACCCGCAGGCCGCCAACCACTGGCTGCCGGTGGATCAGTACATCGGCGGCATCGAACACGCCATCCTGCACCTGCTGTACGCGCGCTTCTTCCACAAGCTGATGCGCGACGAAGGCCTGGTCACTTCCAACGAGCCGTTCAAGAACCTGCTGACCCAGGGCATGGTGGTCGCCGAGACCTACTACCGCACCCTGGAAAACGGCGGCAAGGACTGGTTCAACCCGGCCGACGTGGAAGTCGAGCGTGACGCCAAGGCCAAGGTCATAGGCGCTCGCCTCAAATCCGACGGCCTGCCGGTGGAAATCGGCGGCACCGAGAAGATGTCCAAGTCGAAGAACAACGGCGTCGACCCGCAGGCCATGATCGATGCCTACGGCGCCGACACCTGCCGCCTGTTCATGATGTTCGCCTCGCCGCCCGACATGAGCTGCGAGTGGTCGGACGCCGGCATCGAAGGCGCCAACCGTTTCCTGCGCCGCGTCTGGCGTCTGGCCCACAGCCACGTCAGCGCCGGCCTGCCGGGCCAGCTGGACGTCGCCAGCCTGACGGACGAGCAGAAGAACGTGCGCCGCGCCATCCACCTGGCGATCAGGCAGGCCAGCAACGACGTGGGCCAGCACCACAAGTTCAACACCGCCGTCGCCCAGGTGATGACCCTGATGAACGTGCTGGAAAAGGCCGCCACCGCCACCGAACAGGACCGTGCCCTGCTGCAGGAAGGCCTGGAAACCGTGGCCCTGCTGCTGGCACCGATCACCCCGCACATCTGCCATGAGCTGTGGCAACAGCTGGGCAAGGCCGGCGCCATCATCGATGCGCCGTGGCCGCAGGTCGACGAATCGGCCCTGGTACAGGACAGCCTGACCCTGGTCATCCAGGTCAACGGCAAGCTGCGTGGGCAGATCGAAGTGCCGGCATCGGCCAGCCGCGAAGAAGTCGAAGCCGCTGCCCGTGCCAACGAGAACGTGCAGCGCTTCACCGAAGGCGTGACCATCCGCAAGGTCATCGTCGTGCCGGGCAAGCTGGTCAACATCGTCGCCAATTGATAACGGTCGCCAACTGCTTAAGCTCGGTGCCATGCCCGCATGGCACCGAGGCTCTCCAAGGGGATAGAAGAGAATGATGAAACGGAATCTGGTGGTAATCGGTCTGGCCGTTCTGCTCAGCGCCTGCGGCTTCCAGCTGCGTGGCACCGGCGATGCCCAGTTCGCTCTCAAGGAAATCGACCTGCAGGCACGCAACGCCTACGGTGAGACCGTCAAGGAGCTGCGTGAACTGCTGGAAAACAACGGCGTCAGAGTGCACAACGGCGCACCCTATCGCCTGTTCCTGAGCAACGAGCAGCAGACCCAGCGTACCGCCAGTTACACCAGCAGCGCCCGCAGCGCCGAGTACCAGCTGACCAATCAGCTGGACTACGAAATCCGCGGCAGCAAGAACATGCTGTTACTGCAGGATCAGCTGGAAGTACAAGGGACCTACGTACACGATGGCAACAACCTGGCCGGCTCCACCCAGGAGTCCGAACAGGTCCGCCAGGAGATGCGTCGCGAGCTGATCCAGCGCCTGTCGCTGCGCTTGCAGCAACTGACCCCGGCCCAGCTGGAGCAACTGCAGCAGGAAGCCGAGGCACGCGCCCAGGCCGAGGCGGAAGCCGCCGCAGCCGCGCGCCGCGCCGAGCAGGAGTCGGCGCCCCAGCAGTCGCCGATCCAGCTGCCGATCAGCCAGTAGCTGCACAGGGCCGGGTAACCGGCCCTTTTCACACCCATGAAGCTCTATCCCAACCAGCTTGGCAAACACCTGCAGGGAGTCCTGGCCCCGGTCTACGTGGTCAGCGGTGACGAGCCACTGCTGTGTCAGGAAGCCGAGGACGCTATCCGCAGTGCCGCGCGCGCTCAGGGGGTCAGCGAGCGCCAGGTGTTCCATGCCGAAGCCAGTTTCGACTGGAACCTGCTCTATGAAGCCGGCGCCAGTCTGTCGCTGTTTGCCGAGAAACGCCTGATCGAACTGCGCATCGCCAACGGCAAACCGGGCGACAAGGGCACCGCCGCGATTCTCGAATACCTGCAGCGTCCGCCGGAAGACACCACACTGCTCATCAGCCTGCCCAAGCTCGACGGCAGCACGCAGAAGACCAAGTGGGCCAAGGCCCTGATCGAGGGTCCCAACTGCCAGTTCCTGCAGATCTGGCCGGTCGACAGCAGCCAGCTTCCGGCCTGGATCCGCCAGCGCATGTCCCAGGCCGGCCTGGCCGCCAGCCAGGAGGCAGTGGAACTGATCGCCGCCCGCGTGGAAGGCAACCTGCTGGCGGCTGCTCAGGAGATCGAAAAACTCAAGCTGCTGGCCGAAGGCAACCAGGTCGATGTCAGCACCGTGCAAGCGGCGGTGGCCGACAGTGCTCGCTACGACGTGTTCGGCCTGATCGACGCCATCCTCAACGGCGAAGCCAGCCATGCCCTGCGCATGCTCGACGGCTTGCGCGGCGAAGGCGTGGAGTCGCTGTTCATCGTCGTCATGCTGGCCCGCGAGTTGCGCCAGCTGGCGGGCATCGCCCAACAGTTCAGTCAGGGGGTCCCCCTGGAGAAGGCCTTCGCCAGCGCCCGCCCGCCCATCTGGGACAAACGCCGGCCATTGATCGGCAAGGCCGTGCAGCGCCATACCGCCGCACGCTGGAACCAGCTACTGATCGATGCCCAGCGCATCGACGCCCAGGTCAAGGGCCAGGCCGCTGGCGACCCGTGGCGCAGCCTGGCGCGCCTGGCCATGCTAATGGCCGGCCAGCGCCTGCCGCTCAGCGAGTAGTCGCTGGACAATTTCTGAGCAGCGGCGCATAGTCCGCGCCGCCCGCAATCCAGCGGAGCCTGCGAGGAATTCCGAATGAGCAAGAAAGCCGGAAAACGGCCGAACAAGGCCAAATCCATCATCGCCCAGCCACTGTTCCGCAGCCGTCAGGAACAGCCGAAAAAAGGCAAAGGCAGCTACCGCCGCGAAGCCTCCCAGCACCACTGGGAGGCTTCTTGCTTTATGGCAGCCTGAAAAAAGTAAAGGCACCTGCTCCGCCAAGCCTGGCATGTTAAGGTCGCAGCCTAACTGGCAAGACCGAGACACCACCATGCTGTACCGCACCACCCGCCGCCCTCTCTGCCTGACCCTCGCCAGCCTCCTGCTGCTGGCCGCATGCGCCGAAACACCTCAGACCGAGGCTAACTCCCCGATCACGCCAGCTCAGCCCCAGGCTCCTGCTGTTGTCAGCCCACCGGCACAGGTCTCGACTGCCCCCGTGTCTGCCATCGACTTCGCCACCTGGCGCCAGCAGTTTCGCGGCAAAGCCCTGCAGGCCGGCATCCAGAGCGAACTGTTCGACCGCGTGTTTGCAGGAGTCACACCCGACCCCAGCGTGGTACGCGCTGATGGTGCGCAGCCCGAATTCACCCGCCCGGTTTGGGAATACCTGGAAGGTGCGATTTCGCCGACGCGCGTCCGCAAGGGCCAGGCCCTGCTCAGCCAACATGCCGCCACCCTGAGCGCCATCGAGCAACGCTACGGCGTCAATCGCGAAGTACTGGTAGCAATCTGGGGCATGGAAAGCAGCTTCGGCCAGTTCATGGGCGAGCAATCGGTCATCCGCTCACTGGCCACCCTGGCCTACGAAGGCCGCCGCCCGCAGTTCGCCGAAGATCAACTGCTGGCAGCCCTGCAGATCCTGCAAAGCGGCGACACCACACCAGCCGGGCTGCGTGGCTCCTGGGCCGGCGCCATGGGCCAGACGCAGTTCATCCCCACCACCTACCTCAGCCATGCCGTGGATTTCGATGGCGACGGTCGTCGCGATATCTGGGGCTCCAGCGCCGATGCCCTGGCCTCCGCAGCGCACTACCTGCAGGCCTCCGGCTGGCAGATGGACAAGCCCTGGGGCTTTCAGGTCGCCCTGCCGACAGGTTTTGATTACGCCCTGGCGGACACGGAGATCCGCAAGACCTACGCCCAGTGGCACGCGCTCGGCGTGAAAGGCACTCCGGCCGGGCTGGCGGCAGAGGACACAGGCTACCTGTTGCTACCGGCAGGCCACCGCGGCCCGGCCTTTCTGGTGTTCCGCAACTTCGGCGCCATCCTCAGATACAACAACTCATCATCCTACGCCCTGGCGGTGGGCCTGCTCAGCGCGCGCTTCGACGGCGGCGGGCAGATCAGTGGCAGCTGGCCTAAAGATGAGCGCCCACTGAGCCGCAGCGAACGCGTTGCCCTGCAGGAAGGCCTGACCCAGCGCGGCTACAACCCCGGGCCGGCAGACGGCATTATCGGCGCCAACACCCGTCGTGCGATTCGCGCTTTCCAGCAGAGCCTGGGGCTGCCTGCCGACGGGTATCCGACCCCGGCATTGCTGCAACAGTTGCAGTAGACGCATACCGTCACGAGCACGCCTCATGACATCGCCCAGAGGTGGGCTGCCACCAGCGCCCGCCAGGGCGAGAACGGCAACAGCCAGTCACGCACAAAGGACTGGCTGAGTTTCTCTGGCGCCCCCAGCAAGCGCTGTAACTGGCGGCGCACGGCGGCGTCACCCTCCAGCGAGCCATCCAGACGGGCGAACCCACGTAGCAGGGCATAGTCCACAGTCCAGGGACCTATGCCCCTGAGCGCCAGAAGGCGCTCCCTGATGGCTGCGGCAGGTTCATCTTCCAGCCAGGCATCCAGCGGCAGACGTCCTTCTGCAACTTCACGCGCCAGCAGCAACAAGGCCTGGGTTTTGGCGTGCGAGAAGCCGGCCTGGCCCAGCGCATGCGCGTCCAGAACCGCGACTGCGGGCGCATCCGGGTAACAGAACAGGCCGCTGGAGTGCTGCCGTCCAGCCAGCTGGATCAGGCGCCGACGCAGCGTAATGGCGACGGGCAGACTGATCTGCTGGCCGCTAATCGCCCATGTCAGCGCCTCGAATGGCGAAGCGGCTTGTGGCACACGCAGCCCGCGATTGAGCGCCAGCACGCTGCCAAGCTGCGGATGCGCGGCATAGGCAGCCTCGAATGCCTGCACCGGCTGGGTCAGCCCTAGCATGCGCGCCGCCAGCGCCCTCAATGCTTGCGCATCAATCCTGCCACCGGCGTCCACCTGTAACGTCACCCGAACGTGTCCACCCGCAAAGCCCAGACTCAGACGGGCCGCAAGCCCCTCCCAGAGGATGCCCTTGGCCAGCCCATCCGACTCGACACATTCAGCCAGGCCCTGAGCATCGCGCCGATGAAAGCTCAACAGGTCAGACCGTCGAAAGCCCGCAGGCAATGGCAGCTCGATTTCGCAGAGGGACATGCGTTCTCGTCGTAATTGAAGTGACTGCAAATGGCACAACCTGCGTCTGCATCTCACATGAAGAAGCACAGGCGCAATACGTCCAGCCTTGCGTCGCCCACGGCGCTGGCGCAAACCCAGCTATGGTAGACTGCGCGCCGGCCAAAAGCCCTGCCACCGAAGCCCCTACCGGAGCCGAGATCCGATGTCCGACACTCCCTCGCCCAAGTCCGTCTCCAGCGGTGAAAAATTTCGCACCGCCCAGGGTATCACTGCGATCAAGGATGGCCAGAAGCGTCGCGCCTCGGCCGAGCCGCAGGTCGTCGAACCCAAACCGAGCTGGCTGAGGGTCAAGGCGCCGAGCGGTAGCCGCTTCGATGCCGTCAAACGCAATGTCGGCGAACATCGCCTGAGCACCGTCTGCCAGGAATCCCACTGCCCGAACATGGGCGAATGCTGGTCCAACGGTACCGCCACCATCATGCTGATGGGCTCGGTGTGCACCCGTGCCTGCCGCTTCTGTGCAGTCGACACCGGCAACCCGAACGGCTGGCTGGACCTGGAAGAGCCGCAGAACACCGCGAAGTCGGTCGAGCTGATGGGCCTGCGCTACATCGTGCTGACTTCGGTGGACCGCGACGACCTGGCCGATGGTGGTGCTGCCCACTACGCCGCCTGCGTGCAGGCAATCAAGGCCAATACCCCGCAGGTGGTGGTGGAAGCCCTGACCCCGGACTTCGACGGTGAACACGACGCCATTGCCCGCGTGGTGGACTCCGGTCTTGAGGTGTTCGCGCAGAACGTCGAGACGGTCAAGCGCCTGACTCATGTTGTGCGCGACCCCCGCGCCGGCTACGAGAAGACGCTCAAAGTGCTCGAGTTCGCCAAGCAGCATCGCCCCTCGGTCATCACCAAGACCAGCCTGATGCTGGGCCTGGGCGAGACCGACGAGGAAATCCTTGAAACCATGGATGACCTGCGCGCCATCGGCGTGGACATCCTCACCCTCGGCCAATACCTGCAGCCGACCCGCAATCACCTGCCGGTCAAGCGTTGGGTCAGCCCCGAGGAGTTCAACCGCTTCCGTGACATCGGCCTGGAGAAAGGCTTCATGGAAGTCGCCGCCGGCCCGCTGGTACGCTCCAGCTACCGTGCCGACCGAGTGTTCGAGAAGAACAACCTGGGCCTGTCCGCGCCGGCTCCGGTCCCCGGCCAACAGCAGGACGACAGCCTGATTCCGGCGCTCAACCTGCACTAAGCGCGACGGGAAACAAAAGGCCATGGTCACCCATGGCCTTTTGGTTTGAATCAGCGGTAACCGAGCCTCTCGCGCAGTGCACGCTCCAGGCGCTGTGCCACCTCATCGAGCGAAGGTGACGTGACCAGCAGATCCTTTAGCTGAACCATCTTCAGGCCCGCGTAACCGCATGGATTGATGCGCCCGAACGGCGCCATGTCCATGTCGACATTCAGCGCCAGGCCGTGGAACGAACAGCCATTGCGCACCCGCAGCCCCAGCGAGGCGATCTTCTCGCCGTTGACGTATACACCCGGCGCATCGGCCTTGGGTGCCGCCTCGATGCCATAACCCGCCAGTACGTCGACCAACGCCAGCTCCATGGCAGTCACCAGCTCACGCACACCCAACTTGCGCCGACGCAGATTGAGCATCAGGTAGGCCACCAGTTGGCCGGGGCCGTGGTAGGTCACCTGGCCACCGCGCTCGACCTGAATCACCGGAATATCCCCCGGTGCCAGCACATGCTCGGCCTTGCCGGCCTGCCCCTGGGTGAACACCTGCGGGTGCTGCAGCAGCCAGATTTCGTCCGCGGTCGACTCATCGCGCTCGGCGGTGAAGCTGCGCATGGCTTCCAGGGTCGGCAGGTAGTCCACCAGCCCCAAGTGACGTACAACAAGCTCCGCCACTAGAGCACCATGTGCACGCGGCCGGTGGCCTTGAGGTCGACATGGATGGCCTGCAGCTGCTCAACGCCGGTGGCCGTGATCAGCACCTGCACGGAGAGAAAGCGGCCATTGCGGCTGTCGCGCACCACCAGGCTGGCGGCATCGAAGCCTGGCGCATGGCGCTGGATGATTTCGACGATCAGATCAGTGAACCCCTCACCAGCTTCGCCAATCACCTTGATCGGGTAACGCTCGCAGGGGAATTCGATTTTCGGCGCAGATACTTCGCTATCGGTCATGGCGGTTACTCCGGGTTTTCGCCCGTAAAATGCAGAACGCCCCGATGGCGGGGCGTCCTTGTGAGTGTTCAGGTCTGGCCCTCAATCTGGGGCCAGCGCGGCAGCCTTTCAAGGCTGCCGCCGATCCTTTAGTTGAACAGGCCGAAGAAGAACAGGCGGATGCTATCCCACAGGCGACGGAAGAAACCACCTTCCTCCACCTCTTCCAGAGCGATCAGGTCGGCGCTGTGGACCACCTCGTCACCCAGCTTGACCTCGACCTTGCCGATCACATCGCCCTGCTTGAGCGGTGCCACCAGTTGCGGCTCCAGGACCATGACAGCCTGCAGTTTCTTGATCTGGCCCTTGGGCAGGGTCAGCGACAGATCCTCGGCCAGGCCGGCCTTGACCTGACGCGTGGTGCCTTTCCAGACAGTCGCCTGGCTCAGCTCCTCACCCTTCTTATAGAAGGTCTGAGTCTCGAAGAAGCGAAAGCCGTAGGTCAGCAGCTTCTGCGTCTCGGCGGCGCGGGTCTTCTCGCTGTCGGTACCGAACACCGAGGTGATCATGCGAGCACCGTCGCGCAAGGCCGAGGCCACCAGGCAGTAGCCCGCTTCCTCGGTGTGACCGGTCTTCAGGCCATCCACGGTACTGTCACGCCACAGCAGCAGGTTGCGGTTGCCCTGCTTGATGTTGTTCCAGAGGAATTCCTTCTGCGAATAAATCGCGTAGTGTTCCTGGTCCTCATTGATGATGGCGCGGGCCAGGATGGCCATGTCATGGGCGCTGGAATAGTGCTCCGGATGCGGCAGACCAGTGGCATTCATGAAGTGCGAGTTCTTCATGCCGAGCCTCTCGGCCGTTTCGTTCATCATGTCGGCGAAGGCATCTTCGCTACCGGCAATGTATTCGGCCAGGGCGATGCTGGCGTCATTGCCGGACTGGATGATGATGCCATGCAGCAGGTCATCGACCGTCACCTGGCTGTTGATCGGCAGGAACATGGTGGAACCGCCGGAAGCGGCGCCACCGGTACGCCAGGCGTGCTCGCTGACGGTCACCAGATCCTGCTCGCCGATCTTGCCCTTGCGAATTTCCAGGGTGGCGATATAGGCGGTCATCAGCTTGGTGAGGCTGGCCGGCGGCAGGCGCTGGTCACCGTTATTCTCAACCAGCACCTTACCGCTGGCTGCATCCATCAGCACATAGGACTTGGCAGCCAGCTGCGGCGGCGAAGGAATCGCAGAGTCGGCAGAAGCGGCGAGTGGCGCGACCAGCAGTGTGGCCACCAGGGAAAGGCGTTGGGCAAAGCGGGAGATGTTCATCCGTCTCTCTGAAGGTTGCGTTTCAACAATGGCACAGGCGACCTGAGGTCGCCTGCGTTTTGGCGCCGCCCTCCGGACGGCGTACCAAGGCGTTGCTCAGTCGGGCCGGACCATGGTCGGCTCGCCGAGATTCGCCAGGCGCACGCTGTTTTGCAGCTGCTGCGCTTCGGCCTGGGTTTCAACCGGGCCCAGGCGAACCCGATGCAGGATCTGCTGGTTGAGCACCACCGAGCTGATAAACACCTTGGCAGGCACCGTTTGGCTCAGCTTGTCCTTGAGAAGTTCCGCAGCGTCCGGATTGGCGAAGGCGGCCACTTGGAGATACAGGCCAGAGGCTGCGGGCGAAGCGTTTTTTTTTACATCGACCTGTACCGGCAGCACGGCCGCAGCATGTTGTGCTGGCGGTGGGTTGTATTGCTCGATCTGCTGCACCTGGCTTGCGGCCGGTGCTGGCGCTGCCTGGGCGGCCATTTTCGGCTGCGCCAGCACCATCGGCACCGGACGCCCCTGCGCTGCCCACCACTCGTGCGGATCGATACCTTCGACCTTGACCCGGGCGGTGCCGCTCTCGGCATACCCAAGCTTCTTCGCTGCTGCGAAGGACAGATCGATGATGCGATCGGAATAGAACGGGCCACGGTCGTTGACTCTCAGGATCACGCTCTTGCCGTTCTCCAGGTTGGTCACCCGCACATAACTCGGCAACGGCAGGGTCTTGTGCGCAGCAGTCATGCCGTACAGGTCGTAGGCCTCACCGTTGGCCGTGGCCTGGCCATGGAATTTGGTGCCATACCAGGAAGCGGTGCCAATGGCGTTGTAGCGCCGGCCGTCCTGAATCGGGTAATAGGTCTTACCCATCACGGTATAGGGATTGGCCTTGAAACGACCGTAATGCGGCATGGGCACGGCATCGGGAATGCGAGACACATCCACGTCCCACCAGGGCGCACCGTCACGGTGCGGGCGATTGTAGTCCTGTGGCCCGGATATAGGCTGCGCGCCCGGCGCCACAGGCTGCGGCGCACGACTACTGGAGCAGCTGACCAGCGTCAGCCCCAGGGCCGCCATAGCCAGACCGCGCAGGAGCCTGCTCATTGCTTGCTCCGGCGCGCCAACAGCTCGTTGGACAACTGGTACACCGCCATGGAGTACATGGTGCTGCGGTTGTAGCGGGTAATCACGTAGAAGTTCGGCAGGCCCATCCAGTACTCCTCACCCTCGGCGCCGTCAAAGCGGAAGGCTGTCACCGGGATATCGTCACGCAACACGTCGCTGCTGGTCCAGCCGAGGGCGCGCAGTTCGCCGACATTCTTCACCGGGTCAAGGCCCGGAGTCAGCCCCTCCTTGGCCTGCTCGCCCTTGATCTGGGCGCGGCTGACCACCGGCTCGCCGGTCGCCCAACCGTGGCGCTTGAAATAACTGGCCACACTGCCGATGGCGTCGGTCGGGTTGCTCCAGATATTGATGTGGCCATCACCATCGAAATCGACGGCGTAGGCGCGGTAACTGCCCGGCATGAATTGCGGCAGCCCCATGGCACCCGCATAGGAACCCGTGCGACTGAGCGGCTCGACCTGCTGTTCACGGGTCAGGAGGAGGAATTCACGCAGCTGCTGGCAAAAGAACTCGGCGCGCGGTGGGTAATCGAAGCACAGGGTCGAGAGCGCATCGAGCACGCGCCAACTCCCGGTATTACCACCGTAGAAGGTTTCCACGCCGATGATGGCGACGATGATCTGCGCCGGCACGCCGTATTCCTGCTCGGCACGGGCCAGGGCCTCGGCGTTCTGACTCCAGAAATCTAAGCCCTTGCTGATGCGCGCTTCGGTGATGAAGATCGGCCGATAGTCCTTCCACGGCTTCACCTTCTCCGCCGGCCGGGAGATCGCGTCGAGAATCGCCTGCTTGCGCTCGACCTGGTCGAACAACGCCGTCAGTTGCTCACTGGCAAAACCATGGTCGCGAGTCATCTCAGCCACGAACTCGGCCACCTGCGCCGAGCCCTGGTATTCCCCGGCGGCCTGCGCCTGCCCGGCCATGCCGAGCAGCGCCATCATGGCCACGCCCCAGCTACGCATTGCTTGATTCAAATTCTGCACTCTTGTCATGACTGGGCGATCCACTTGCGGTGCGTCTGAATCGCCATCAAAACCCCAAACCCAGACAACAGCGTCACCAGATGGGTTCCGCCATAGCTAATGAAGGGCAGGGGCACCCCCACTACCGGCAACAGGCCACTGACCATACCGATGTTAACGAATACATACACGAAGAAGGTCATGGTCAGGCTGCCGGCCAGTAACTTGCCAAACAGCGTTTGAGCATTGGCCGTGATCACCAGGCCGCGCGCAATCAGCAGCAGGTAGACAAACAGCAGGATGCACACGCCCACCATGCCGAACTCTTCGCTCAGCACGGCAATGATAAAGTCCGTATGGCTTTCCGGCAAAAAATCCAGGTGCGACTGAGTCCCCAGCAACCAGCCCTTGCCAAATACACCGCCCGAACCGATAGCGGCCTTGGACTGGATGATGTTCCAGCCGGTGCCCAGAGGATCGCTCTCCGGGTTGAGGAAGGTCAGAACACGCTGTTTCTGATACTGGTGCAGCACGAAGAACCACATGGCGATGGCAATAGGCACCACGGCAGCGGCGGCGCCGATGATCCAGCGCCACTGCAGACCCGCCATGAACAGCACGAAGGCTCCCGAGGCAAGGATCAGCAGCGAGGTACCGAGGTCCGGCTGCTTGAGGACCAGTACGAAGGGAACTCCGATCAGCGCCAGGCTGATGACGATGTGTTTGAACTTGGGCGGCAGGTTGTGCCGGGCCAGGTACCAGGCGATGGTCGCCGGCATGATGATTTTCATGAATTCCGAAGGCTGGAAGCGGATCACCCCGGGGATGTTGATCCAGCGCGTCGCGCCCATGGCGGTATGGCCCATCACTTCGACCACCACCAGCAACGCAACGCCACCGATATAGGCCAGCGGGACCCAACGCGCCATGAAGCGCGGCTCGAACTGGGCGATGAACAGTGCAGCGACCAGACCTATGCCAAAGGATGTGCCCTGCTTGATCACCAAATCCCAGTTCTTGCCACTGGCCGAATACAGCACGAACAGACTGCCGGCACACAGCGCCAGCAGGATCAGTAGCAGCCAGCCATCGATGTGCAGCCGTTGCAGCAATGTAGCGCGACGCTTGAACACGTCCTCGTCAGAGATGCTGCGATCGAACTCCTGGCGCTTCATGGCTGTACGCGGGCCTCTTCTGACGTTACCTGCGGCGGGCGAAACTCAGGTTTGAGCTGACCATCTTCGCCCAGCAGCCAGGCATCCATCACCTGCTTAACCACGGGAGCCGCCACACCGGAACCGGACTCACCATTCTCCACCATCACCGCCACAGCAATCTTCGGCGCCTCGGCCGGGGCAAAAGCGACGAACAGGGCGTGGTCGCGGTGGCGCTCTGCGACCTTGTTGCGGTCGTACTTCTCGCCCTGCTTGATCGCCACCACTTGCGCCGTGCCACTCTTGCCGGCGATACGGTAAACCGCCGTGGCACCCACCTTGGCCGCCGTGCCGCGCGGAGCATGCATCACCGCTTCCATGCCGAGGCGACCGTAATCCCAGAACTTGTCGTCACGCAGCTTGATGTCCGGAGGCGTCTCGACCTTGTCGATCATGCCGGCATCCATCAGCTGCTGTGCGTTGCGCCCTTCGGCGCTGCGCAGCAGGTGTGGGCGAATCCACTTGCCACGGGTGGCCATCAGTGCGGTCGCCTGCGCCAGCTGCAGGGGCGTGGCCTGCATATAGCCCTGGCCAATGCCGAGGATCAGCGTTTCGCCCGGATACCAGGCCTGGCGATAGCGGGCGCGCTTCCACTCGCGCGACGGCATCAGGCCGGCGGTTTCCTCGAACATGTCCAGTGACACACGCTGACCAAGGCCGAAGCGGGTCATATAGTCATGCATGCGATCGATGCCCATCTTGTGGGCCAGATCGTAAAAGTAGGTGTCGTTGGAGCGCATGATGGCGAACTCCAGGTTCACCGAGCCGTCGCCGTTGCGGTTCCAGTTACGGTACTTGTGGCTGTGACCGGGCAACTGATAGAAGCCCGGATCGTAGACCCGGCTCTGCGGTGTCACCACCCCGGCATCCAGACCGGCCACCGCCACCATGGGCTTGATGGTCGAGCCCGGAGGATACAGGCCGCGCAGTACGCGGTTATACAGAGGCCGGTCAATGGAATCACGCAGCTCGGCATAAGCCTTGAAGCTGATACCTGTAACGAAAGGGTTGGGGTCGAAGCTGGGCTGGCTGACCATTGCCAGCACCTCGCCAGTGGCGGGTTCGATCGCCACCACGGCGCCGCGTCGGCCCGCCAGCGCCAGCTCGGCAGCCTCCTGCAGTTTGGCGTCGAGCGTCAGAGTCAGATCCTTGCCTGGCAGCGGATCAGTGCGTTTGAGCACACGCAGCACGCGCCCGCGAGCGTTGGTCTCGACCTCTTCATAACCAACCTGGCCGTGCAACAAGGGCTCGTAGAAACGCTCGATACCGGTCTTGCCGATATGGTGGGTGCCGCTGTAATTGACCGGATCGAGTTTCTTGAGCTCCTGCTCGTTGATTCGCCCCACATACCCTACCGAGTGGGCGAAGTGATCCTTCTGCGGATAGTGCCGCACCAACTGGGCCGCCACCTCGACGCCGGGCAGACGGAACTGGTTGACCGCGATACGGGCAATCTGCTCCTCGGACAGTTCAAACAGTACCGGCACCGGTTCGAAGGGGCGGCGCCCCTGCAGCATGCGCTTCTCGAACAGTGCGCGATCTTCTGGCGTCAGCTCCAGCACCTCGACCACCACATCCAGCACCCGGCGCCAGTCACCCGCGCGCTCACGCGTCAGGGTCAGACTGAAGCTGGGCCGGTTATCGGCGATGATCACCCCATTGCGGTCGAAGATCAGCCCGCGAGTCGGCGGAATCGGCTGCACATGGATGCGGTTGTTTTCCGCCAGGGTCGAATGGTGTTCGTACTGGATCACTTGCAGGTAGTACATCCGCGCCACCAGCACCATCGTCAGCAACAGCACCACGGCCCCGCCGACGAAGACGCGACGGCGCACCTGGCGGGCGTCTCTCTCGTGGTCTTTCAGGCGTATGGGCTGCGGCATCGACTACTGCTTATTTGTGATACGGATGACCGGACAGCACGGTCCAGGCACGGTAGATCTGCTCACCGATGAGGATGCGCACCAGCGGATGGGGCAAGGTCAGCGGCGACAGCGACCAGCGCTGCTCGCTACGCGCACAGACCTCCGGCGCCAGCCCTTCAGGGCCACCGACCATGAGGTTGACGTTACGCGCATCCAGGCGCCAGCGTTCCAGTTCGGCCGCCAGCTGCTCGGTGCTCCAGGGTTTGCCATGGACTTCCAGAGTGACGATACGTTCCCCTGGCTGCACCTTGCTCAGCATGGCCTCGCCCTCCTGACGAATCAGGCGGGTCACATCGGCGTTCTTGCCGCGGGTGGTCAGCGGAATCTCGACCAACTCAAGCGGCAACTCCGATGGCAGACGCTTGGCATACTCCTGCCAGCCATCCTCCACCCAGCGCGGCATGCGCGAGCCAACGGCGATCAGCTTGATACGCACGTCGGACGCTTATTCCGGCTGATCCTGGTGCTGCGCACGGCTCTGCTCGGCGCCCTGCCACAGACGTTCCAGATCGTAGAACTGGCGGGTGGCAACCTGCATCACGTGCACCACGACGTCGCCCAGGTCGAGCAGGGCCCACTCGCCGCCGTCCAGACCTTCGCTGCCGATCGGGCGCACACCCTGCTCCTTGACCTTCTCCAGCACTTCGTTGGCCATCGATTTGACGTGACGGCTGGAGGTACCGCTGGCGATCACCATGAAATCGGTGACGCTGGTCTTGCCGCGCACATCGATGGTGGTGATATCGGCACCTTTCATGTCTTCCAGGGCCGCCACGGCGACCTTGACCAGTTCTTCGTTTTGCATCGTTACCTCATGAATCGGTTTGCCCAGAGTACAGTCCCTGGGCTTGGATATAGGCCAGCACGGCGTCGGGCACCAGATAACGCACCGAACGCCCTTGCGCCAGCAACTGGCGAACCTGGGTGGCAGACACCGCCAGCGGCGTCTGCCAGATAAAGCTGATCTGCCCGCCAGGCCCGGCCAGACTCAGCGGATCGTTCTCACTACGTGCCGCCAACAGATCACGCAGGGCCTCGGACGGCTCGCTATCGGCATCAGGCCGCTGCAGCACGAGGATATGGCAGAACTCCAGCAACTCCTGCCAGCGATACCAGCTGGGCAAGCCGCAGAAGGCATCCCAGCCCAGCAGGAGAAAAAGCTGGTCCTCTACCGCCAGTTCACCCCGCACCGACTCCAGGGTGTCGTAGGTGAATGACGGCTTGTCACGCTGCAGTTCACGGTCATCGACCCGCAGCTGCGCTTCGCCGGCCACTGCCAGCTCAACCATGGCCAGACGCTGCTCGGCCGAGACCAGCGGTGCCTGACGATGCGGCGGACGTGCGCTGGGGATCAAGCGCAGCTCGTCCAACCCCATGTACTCGGCTACTTCCAGCGCCGCGCGCAGATGCCCGATATGCACCGGATTAAAGGTGCCGCCCAGGATGCCAATGCGTCGCGCCATCAGGTGCGAATGTGCCCGTCGCCGAACACCACGTACTTCTCGCTGGTCAGGCCTTCCAGGCCGACCGGACCACGCGCATGCAGCTTGTCGGTGGAAATGCCGATCTCCGCCCCCAGGCCGTACTCGAAGCCATCGGCGAAACGGGTCGAGGCATTGACCATCACCGAGGCGGAATCCACTTCGGTGAGGAAACGCCGCGCATCACTGAAGTGCTCGGTGATGATCGCGTCGGTGTGTTGCGAACCGTAGGTGTTGATGTGGGCGATGGCCGCGTCGAGCGAGTCGACGATGCGAATCGCCAGGATCGGCGCGTTGTACTCGGCGTACCAATCATCCTCGCTCGCTTCCAGCACATCGCTGCCGAGCAGCGCGCGGGTGGCGGCATCGCCACGCAACTCCACGCCCTTGTCGCGGTAGATGGCGGCCAGCGGCGGCAGCACACGAGCGGCGATGGCCTCGTGCACCAGCAGAGTTTCCATGGCGTTGCACGGCGAGTAGCGCTGGGTCTTGGCGTTGTCGGCGACGCGGATTGCCTTGTCGATATCGGCGGCGACATCGATATAGACATGGCAGACGCCGTCCAGGTGCTTGATCACCGGCACCTTGGCATCGCGGCTGATGCGCTCGATCAGGCCCTTGCCGCCACGCGGCACGATCACATCGACGAATTCCGGCATGCTGATCAGCGCGCCCACGGCGGCACGGTCGGTGGTTTCCACCACCTGCACGGCGCTGGCCGGCAGACCGGCCTCGGCCAGGCCGAGCTGAATGCAGCGGGCGATGGCCTGGTTGGAATGAATGGCTTCGGAGCCGCCACGCAGGATGGTGGCGTTGCCGGACTTCAGGCACAGGCTGGCGGCATCGATGGTCACGTTGGGCCGCGACTCGTAGATGATGCCGATCACGCCCAGCGGCACGCGCATCTTGCCGACCTGGATGCCGGACGGCAGGAAGCGCATGTCGCGAATCTCACCGATCGGGTCCGGCAGGGTAGCGACCTGGCGCAGGCCTTCGATCATCGAGTCGATCACGGCTGGAGTCAGCGCCAGGCGGTCAACCATGGCCGGCTCCAGGCCATTGGCGCGCGCGGCTGCCAGGTCCAGCTCGTTGGCGGCGGTCAGCTCGGCGCGGGCAGCGTCGAGGGCGTTGGCGGCAGCCTGCAGGGCGCGATTCTTCTGCGCGGTGCTGGCACGGGCGAGCACCCGCGAGGCCTCACGCGCGGCGCGGCCCAGGCGGGTCATATAGTCGAGTACGGACTCGGTCATGGTTGGCGATGGCCTGGCAGCTGGAAAAAGGGGCTGATTATAGCGGGCGCGCCCCGCCGCGCACAGCATTGCCGGGCAGACGGCAAGCAATCACGGTCGTTCAGCCAGAATTCAGCCTGACATTGATAAGATCGCCCCGTTTCCAGGCCGACCGGACGCCCCCATGCCTGCGCCCCTACCAGACAGCTTCTTCGACCGCGACGCACAGACTCTGGCGCGCGGCCTGTTGGGCAAA
Source organism: Pseudomonas sp. zbq_18 (assembly GCF_043102245.1). Lineage (NCBI taxonomy): Bacteria > Pseudomonadati > Pseudomonadota > Gammaproteobacteria > Pseudomonadales > Pseudomonadaceae > Pseudomonas > Pseudomonas sp. zbq_18. The sequence continues at coordinate 161,187 of NZ_JBICIT010000009.1, forward strand.
GTGATCCGCCATTGCCACCAAGGGCACTGGCTGGCCGCTCGAATTATCGAAACCGAGGCTTATTACCTGACCGACAAAGGCAGCCATGCCTCGCTTGGCTATACCGAGAAACGCAGGGCGCTATTCCTCGACGGCGGCCACATCTACATGTACTACGCCCGCGGCGGTGACTCGCTCAACTTCAGCGCGCAGGGTGCGGGCAATGCGGTGCTGATCAAATCGGCCATGCCCTGGCTGGACGAACACTGTGCCGCGGATGCCCTGCAGCGCATGCACGCCAACAACCCCGCCGCCAACGGCAGCCTGCGCCCCACCGAGCGCCTGTGTGCCGGGCAGACGCTGCTGTGCAAGGCACTGGGCCTCAAGGTGCCGGACTGGGACGGTCAGCGCTTCGACCCGCAACGTCTGTTCGTCGAGGACATTGGCGAACGCCCCCGGCAGATCATCCAATGCGCGCGCCTGGGCATCCCCCGCGGGCGCGACGAGCACCTGCCCTACCGTTTTGTCGATGCCGCCTACAGCCGTCAGTGCACGCGCAATCCGCTGCGCCGAGGCCAGGTCGAAGGCCGCGACTATGTTCTGCTGAATATCGAGGAACTCCCCGTATGAACCACTGGTTCGACACCCTGACCCTGTGGCTGGAAAGCAACCCGCACTGGCTGGGCCTGACATTGTTGATCATGGCCTGCGTCGAATGCCTGGCCATTGTCGGCCTCCTGATTCCCGGCACCGTCGTGCTGTTCAGCCTCGGCGTGTTGGCCGGCAGCGGCGCTCTGGAACTGTGGCAGACCCTGTTGCTCGGCTATGTCGGCGGCCTGCTCGGCGACCTGGCCTCTTACGGACTGGGCAGGCGCTACCACCAGGGTATTCGCAACCTGGCGCCACTGCGCAAACACCCTGGCTGGCTGAATGGCGCCGAACGCTACTTCGAGCGCTATGGTGTGGCCAGCCTGCTGGTCGGGCGCTTTATCGGCCCGCTGCGACCCATGCTGCCGCTGGTAGCCGGCATGCTCGACATGCCATTCATGCGTTTTCTGCTGGTCAGCATGCTGGCCGCCGCCGGCTGGTCTGTCGCCTACCTGCTGCCCGGCTGGGCGACTGGCGCCGCCTTGCGCCTGCCACTGCCGGACGGTTTCTGGAGCGAGGCTGGCGCGGTAATCGGCGCCGTGGCGCTGATGCTGGTACTGGTTATTCACAGCAGCCTGCGCGAACTGCGCTGGGCCACACTGCTGGCCGCCGGCCTGAGCGGTGCGCTGCTGCTGGCCCTGTTGCTCAGCGCCAGCCATCTGCAGGCACTGGATCAGGGGCTGCTGGCCCTGGTGCAGGAGCAGCGGGCGCCCGCCATGGACAGCCTGGCCCTGCTGATTACCGGCATGGGCGACTTCAACACACAGTTGGCGGCCGGTGTACTGCTGACCTTGCTGCTAGTGGTTGCGCGACGTTTTCAGGCGGCGCTGTATGTCTGCAGCTGCATGCTGCTCACCGCGCTGGCCAATGGTGCCCTCAAGCAACTGTTCGCCCGCGCCCGCCCCGACGTACTGCTGCAGCCGCTGGATACCTTCAGCCTGCCCAGTGGGCATAGCTCGGCAGCCTTCGCCTGCTTCCTCGCCCTCGGCGTGCTGGCCGGCCGCGGCGCACCGGCGCGCACACGCCTGACCTGGTTGCTGCTGGCCAGCCTGCCGGCACTGGCGATTGCCCTGTCGCGGGTGTATCTGGGCGTGCACTGGCCGACCGACATCATCGCTGGCGCGCTGCTGGCGGGCATGGTCTGCGCCCTCAGCCTGGCCTGGCTGCAACGCCGTGCCCCCATGCAACCACTGAGCGCGCGGGTCTGGTGGCTGATCCTACCGGCAACCCTGGCGCTGCTCGGCGCAGTGAGCGTCTGGGCGTTGCCACAGGCGATCCAGCAGTATCGCTATTGAGTCAGCTGCAGGGGTTCCGCCCCTACGCCGTCAGCTCGCCCTGCAGCTGGTCAAGCAGCCCCTGGATCAAACCGAGCCGCTGCAACGGCTCGTCGAGCGTCAGCGCCTGCAGCTTTTCCTCGACACTGAACGGCAGCAGGTAGGCCAGCTGGTTGGCCAGTGCCTGCTGGCCGCTAACCACACCCCCCATGCCCAACCCCGACACCATGGGATGCTCGGCCAGGGCCGCGAGCAGTGCCGCCAGATCGGCGTGCTCGGCCAGCAGCGGAGCATCCGCCGGCTCCTCGACCCAACTGACCTCGGCCAGGGCCAACTGATCGGGCTGCACCACCACTTTATCCACATGGAAGCGTCGGCCGCCCTCGACGCGAATCCCCAGCAGGCCGTTGGGGCGCTGCTGGAAATCACGGATCAGCGCCTCGCACCCCAGGGCCGCGAAACGACTGGCGGCCTCGCCGACCTCCTCGCCCTCGAGGATGCCGACCACGCCGAAGCCCTCGCCGCGCTTCATGCAGGCGCTGATCATGTCCAGGTAACGCGGCTCGAATATCTGCAGATCGAGCACACAGCCAGGAAACAGCACGGTATTGAGGGGGAACAGCGGAAAACTCATCCGATACGCTCCGAATCAGACAATCAGGGTAACGACCAGCGGCAAGGCGATGGCAGTGATCATGCCCATCAGGCTCATGGCCAGGGCAGCGAAAGCGCCACTCTCCTCACTGTCCTGCAAGGCTCTGGCGGTGCCGACCGCATGAGCGGTGATGCCCAGCGCCATGCCCTGAGCCGCCGGGTGGTGCACACCGATGCGGCGCAACAGCTCCGGCCCGCAGATGGCGCCGATCACCCCGGTGATCAGCACGAACACCGCCGCCAGGGCAGCCACGCCACCGATCTGCTCGGCCACCAGCATGGCGATCGGCGAGGTCACCGACTTCGGCGCCAGGGTCATCAGCATCATCCGCTCGGCGCCAAAGGCCCAGGCCAGCGCCACCCCCAGCACGGTGGCCAGCAAGCCGCCCAGCAGCAGGGTCAGCAGCACCGGCCAGAACAGCTCGCGGATGCGCCGCAGGTTGAGGAACAGCGGCACGGCCAGCGCCACGGTGGTCGGCCCCAGCAGCACGCTGAGCAGGAAGGTGCTGCTGCGGTATTCGTCATAGGTCAGGCCACAGATCACCAGCACGCCGATGACCACGCTCATGGACACCAGCACCGGCTGCAGGAAGAACCAGCGGGTCCTCTCGTAGGCGGCTAGCGCCAACTGATATGCCGCCAGAGTAATGCCCACGCCGAACAGTGGATGATGAATCACGGCTTGCAGCGCCGCCTGCCAGGAGCCGGTCATGGCTGTTCTCCTTTACCGGCCTGGCGGTCGATCAGCTTCTGCATCAGCCAGCCACAGAACAGCAGCGAAATCACCAGCGACAGCCCGAGAGCACCCGCCAGCGCCCAGAAATCGGCGGCGATCTGCTCGGCATACACCATCACCCCGACGGCCGGCGGCACCAGCAGCAACGGCAGGTAGCGCAATAGCCCGGTGGCCGCCTCGCTGATGGGCTGACCCACCTCGCCACGCAGCAGCAGAAAAACGAACAGCAGCAGCATGCCGATGATCGGCCCCGGCAGCATGTGTAGAAAGAGGACATTGAGGGCAGTGCCGAGCAACTGGAACAGCACCAGCCAGGTCAGGCCGCGAAGCAACATGCGAGGGTCTCCAACGGTAAGGCGCGGCCATTATAGGCATGTCGAAGGGGCCGCTATAAACCGCGACATTTGGCTTGACCCGCAGTTATTGACCGTGATGATCTAAGGCCAGCAGGTTCATCGCAAAAACAACAAATAACCTCGCATCCTCAAGGAGGATCTATGCCGTTCGTACCCGTGTCGCAACTGCAAGACTATGTAGGCAAGGATCTCGGTCGCTCCGAGTGGCTGACCATCGACCAGGAACGTATCAATCAGTTCGCCGAGTGCACCGGTGACCACCAGTTCATTCATGTCGATCCGGAGAAAGCCAAGCTCACCCCCTTCGGCACCACCATTGCCCACGGTTTCCTCTCCCTGTCGCTGATTCCCAAGCTGATGGAAAACCTGATCGTGCTGCCCGAAGGCATGAAGATGGGCGTCAACTACGGCCTGGACAGCGTGCGCTTCATCCAGCCGGTCAAGGTCAACTCACGCGTGCGCCTGGGCCTGAAGATCACCGAGGTCACCGAAAAGCGTCCGGGCCAGTGGCTGATCAAGTCGGAAGCCACCCTGGAAATCGAGGGCGAGGAAAAGCCGGCCTACATCGCCGAGCCGATCAGCCTGTGCTTCGTCTGAAGCCTTGACGGTCTAGCGAACGGGGCGCTGAGGCGCCCCGTTTGCATGTGCACTGCGGCATACTCGAAGCAACTTCCCGCAGGATGCCCACCATGCCCCGCCGCTTCGCTCCGCTAACCCTTGCCCTGCTCCTGACCGCCTGCGGCGATGGCGAACCCCTGCTGCCCGCCGATGCCGTGCTGCCCGATGGCGGCCGCTATCGTGGCGAGATCATCGATGGACGGCTTCAGGGCGAAGGCCGCATCGACTACGCCAATGGCATGTACTACCAGGGCCAGTTCAAGGACGGCCTGTTCGAAGGCCATGGCACGTGGCACGGCGCCAGCGGCGAGACCTACACCGGCGAATTCCGCCAGGGTCTGTTTGAAGGCCAGGGCGAGCTGGTCTACGGCAATGGCACGCGCTACGAGGGCAGCTTCAAGCAGGGTCGCATGCATGGCGAGGGCCACCTGCAACAGGGCGGCATGAGCTATCGGGGCGAGTTTCGCGACAACCTCTACCACGGCATCGGCACCCTGGAGCTGCCAGACGGCAGCCGCCACCAGGGCCGCTTCGTGCGTGGCGACCCGCAAGGCGAGGGGCTGCGCAGCTCTGCCGAAGGACAGTTCAGCGGCACCTTCCGCAAGGGCCGTCTGCACGGCGAAGGCAGCTACCGCGGCGAAGACGGCGAGACCTACAGCGGTGGTTTCCGCAACGACCAGTTCCACGGCAAGGGCCGCTTTCAAAGTGCCGAGGGCGACGTCTGGAGCGGGTATTTCGTCGATGGTGAGTTGACTGGCCAGGGCGAGTACCGCGGCAGCGACGGCAGTCACTACGCAGGCCAATTCCGTTACTGGCGCTTCCATGGCATCGGCAAGCTGAAGCTGGCCGACGGCAGCGTCTACCAGGGCAACTTCGCCAACGGCCAGTATGCCGGCGAGGGCACCCTGACCAGCGCCAGCGGCCAGCAGACTCGCGGCACTTGGCACGCCGGCGAATTGATCAGCGACCAGAACGGCAGCCGCCGCCCGGACCCGCTGGAACTGGGCCTGCTTAATCAGGGCCAACTGCTGCAAGAAAGCCTCGCCGCCCTGCCCGCTTCCACCCCGGCGGTCGAGCTGTACAGCCTGACCCTGGCCGGCGATGGCAAGCAGAGCGTGTTCCTGCGCGAGGCCGACTACGTGGCCAAACTGCTGCGCGAGCGTTTCGGCGCCCGCGGCAATATCACCCTGACCAACCATCGCAACCACCTGGCCGACCGCCCGCTGGCCACCCGCGAGAGCCTGACCCGCGCAGTGCGCGCCCTGGCCGAACGCAGCGGCCCGGAGGATCTGGTGTTCATCTACCTGACCAGCCATGGCTCGCGCAGCCACGAGCTGAGCATCGACCAGCCGCGCCTGCAGCTGGCTGACCTGCCTGCCAGCGAGCTCGCCGCCCTGCTGCAACCCCTGGCCGGGCGCGACAAGGTCATCGTCATCTCCGCCTGCTACTCCGGCGGCTTCATCCCCCTGCTGCAGGACGATCACACCCTGGTGATGACCGCCGCCCGCGCCGACCGGGTGTCGTTCGGCTGTTCCGAGGAAAACGACTTTACCTACTTCGGCCGCGCCCTGTTCGCCGAGGCGCTGCAGCAAACCGATGACCTGCAACGCGCCTTTGAACTGGCCAAGCGAACCGTTGCCGAAAGAGAACAGGCGGATGATTTCGAGCCCTCCGAGCCGCAGCTCTGGGCGCCGCGCGCGGTGCTGAAGCGCTGGAACGACTTGCGCCAGAACCAGGCCGAATCGGCGCTGAGCGCAGCCACCGACGGGACGAAGAAAAATCTCTGAAATGCGATGCGCCGCGGCCTGCTTCTTCTAAATCGTTCTAAGCTGAGCAGTAACAGCGGAGAAAAAGCATGTACCTCACGCCCCAGCACATCCTGCTTGCCGGCGCCACCGGCCTGACCGGCGAGCATCTGCTCGACCGCCTGCTCAGCGAGCCCACCATCAGCCGTGTGCTGGCGCCCAGCCGCCGCCCCCTGGCCGAGCATCCACACCTGGACAACCCGGTGGGCGAGCTGGCAGAACTGCTGCCGCAACTGACGGGGCAGGTCGATGCCGCCTTCTGCTGCCTCGGCAGCACCATCAAGCAGGCGGGCTCCCAGGACGCCTTTCGCGCCATCGACCACGACCTGGTCCTGGCCTTCGCCCGCCGCGCCCGCGAGCTGGGTAGCCGCCACCTGCTGGTAATCAGTGCCCTGGGCGCTGACCCGAAGTCCTCGGTGTTTTACAACCGGGTCAAGGGCGAAATGGAAGCCGCGCTGCAGGCCATGGACTGGCCACAGCTGACCATCGCCCGCCCCTCGCTGCTGCTCGGCCCGCGCAGTGAGTTCCGCCTCGGTGAACGCCTGGCTGCCCCGCTGATGCGCTGGATACCCGGCAAATACCGCGGCATCGACGTCGCCGTGCTGGCCCGCGCCCTGTGGCGCCTGGCCCTGGAGGAAGGCGACGGCGTGCGCGTGGTGGAGTCTGACGAGCTGCGCCGGCTGGGACGTTGATGCGTTTCTACGACGAAAAGATCCTGCCGCACCTGATCGACTTCGCCTGCGGCATGGGGCATGTGATGAAGACCCGCGCGCAGGTGGTGCCACAGGCCGAGGGCCGGGTGCTGGAGATCGGTATCGGTACCGGACTCAACCTGAACTTCTACGACGCGCAGAAGGTCAGCGCCATCGTCGGTGTCGACCCTGCCGCCCAGATGCAGGGCAAAGCCCGCGAACGCGCCGAGCAGATTGCTATTCCGGTGGAGATGATCGCCCTGGAACTGGGGCAGATCCAGGCCGAGGATGCCAGCTTCGACAGCATCGTCTGCACCTTCACCCTGTGCACCATCCCCGACCCTATCGCCGCCCTGGAGGAGATGCGCCGCGTACTCAAACCCGGCGGCAAGCTGTTGTTCAGCGAGCACGGTCGCGCGCCGGACCTCAAGGTCCGCCTCTGGCAGGATCGCCTGACGCCGCTGTGGAAGCCCATGGCCGGCGGCTGTCACCTCAACCGCGACATTCCGGGCCTGCTGCAGGCTGGCGGTTTTCATATCCGCGACCTGCACAGCGGCTACCTGCCGGGCCCGCGCCCGATGACCTGGGTCTGGTACGGCTGGGCCGACTGAGGCCGGGCCAAACAAGGGTTTTGCTCCTATTGTTGTTGCATCAACATGGAACGGAACACGGCCAGGATGACAGTTTCCAACCCTCTCCGCGCGCACTGGCGCCATGCCCTGCTGCTCAGCCTGACGCTCAGCAGCAGCGTTGTGCTTGGTGCCGGCGAAATCCGTGTCGGCAGCTACGCCAACGAACCCAAGCTACTGCTCGATGACACGGGCCGCCTGAGCGGCATCTTCGGCGACCTGCTCGGCGAGATCGCCCGGCGCGAGGACTGGCGCCTAGTGCCGGTGCCATGCGACTGGCAGCAGTGCCTGGACATGGCCCGCGATGGCGAGATCGATCTGTTGCCCGACGTCGCCTGGAGCGAAGAGCGCGCTACTTTCCTCGACTTCCACCAGACCCCGGCGCTGTTCAGCTGGTCGCAGCTGTACAGTGCCCCAGGCGTACGCCTGGACTCCATCCTCGACCTCAAGGAACAGCGGATTGCCGTGCTGGCCGGCTCGGTGCAGGAATCCCACCTGCGCAACCTGCTCGACAGCTTCGGCCTGCGAGCCGAGTTGCTGGCGGTGGACAGCCTGGAGCAGGGCTTTGGCCTGGTGGCCGATGGCGCCGCGGACGCGGCGGTGGCCAACCAGCGTTTTGGTGATTACCACGCCGAGCGCTTCGGCCTGCACGGCACCACCATCATGTTCCAGCCGGCACGACTGTTCTTCGCCACGCGCAAAGGCAGCAACAGCGCACTGCTGACCGCCATCGACCGCCACCTGGACGACTGGCAGAGTCAGGCAGACTCGCCGCTCTACCACATCATCCAGCGCTGGGGCGGCAGGCCGCCGCAACTGGATATCCCGATCAGCTTCTGGTGGGGCATGGCCAGCCTCGGCGGCCTGCTGTTGCTGGCCCTGGTCGGCACCCTGCTGCTGCGGCGCAAGGTTGCCGAGCAGACCCGCCACCTGAGCAACAGCGAGCTGCGCCTGAACACCATCCTCGACAGCGTCGAAGCCTATATCTATATCAAGGATCCGGAGTTCCGTTACCAGTACGCCAACCACAAGATCTGCGAACTGTTCGGCCGCCGGCGTGATGAAGTCATCGGTGCGACCGACGAAAGCTTCTTCGACGCCGCCACCGCGGACAATCTGCGCGCCAACGATCGTCGTGTATTACAGCAGGGCGAACGGGTGCAGCTGGAGGAAATCAATCGCAGCATCGATGGCACCGATGAGCGGGCCTATTTGTCGGTCAAACTGCCGCTGCGCCGCGCCGACGGCAGCATCTATGCCCTGTGCGGCATTTCCACCGACATCACCGAGCACAAGAAGAATCTGGAGCAGATTCACCAACTGGCCTTCTACGATCCGCTCACGGGCCTGCCCAACCGCCGCCTTTTGCAGGAGCGCCTGCAGCACGCCCTGGACCAGCACCAGCGAGGCCAGCAGGAAGGCGCGCTGCTGTTCATCGACCTGGACAACTTCAAGAACCTCAATGACACCCTCGGCCACGCCATGGGCGACCAGTTCCTTCAGCAGGTCGCCCAGCGCCTGCGCAGCCAGGTGCGCCAGGAAGACACCCTGGCCCGCCTGGGCGGCGACGAGTTCGTGTTGATGATCGAGCGGCTGTCGGCAAAACCTGCCGAGGTGTTTGGTGAGATCGAGACGGTCGCCAACAAGCTGCTGGCCAGCCTGGCCATGCCCTACGAGCTGCAGGGGCAGCAGCACAGCAGTACCGCGAGCATCGGCGTGACCCTGTTCTCCGACGCCGAAGGCACGGTGGAAGAGCTGCTCAAGCGCGCCGATCTGGCCATGTACCAGGCCAAGGGCGCCGGGCGCAACGCGGTACGCTTCTTCGACCCGCAGATGCAGGCCGAGGCGCTGGCCCGGGTGGGCCTGGAGAACGACCTGCGCCAGTGCCTGGCGGACGGCAAAGGCCTGCTGCTGCATTACCAGCCGCAGGTAGACCCGCATGGCAAACTGATCGGCGCCGAGGCACTGGTGCGCTGGCAGCACCCTGAACGCGGCCTGATCCCGCCGGGCGACTTCATTCCGCTGGCCGAGAGCACCGACCTGATCTTCCCCCTCGGCCGCTGGATATTGCAGGAGGCCTGCCGCCAACTGGTGGCCTGGCATGATGACCCGCTACTCGGCTCGATACCCCTGGCGGTCAACGTCAGCGCCCGACAACTGCATCACCCTGACTTCGTCACCGAGGTGCTGGCGATTCTTGAGCAGACCGGAGCCAATCCCGCGCGCCTGGAGCTGGAGCTGACCGAGAGTCAGTTGGCCGTGGATGTGGAGGTGCTGATCGGCCGCATGGAGCAACTGCGCGCGCACAAGGTGAGTTTCTCGCTGGACGACTTCGGCACCGGCTACTCGTCGCTCGCCTACCTCAAGCGCCTGCCGCTGTCCTGCCTGAAGATCGACCGCTGCTTCGTCCGCGATCTGCTCACCGATGCGAACGATGCGGCCATCATCCGCACCATGGTGGCCCTGGGACAAAGCCTGGATCTGGAGGTGGTTGCCGAGGGCGTGGAAACCACCGAGCAGCGCGACGCCCTGCTGCAGTACGGTTGCCAGCTGTTTCAGGGCTATCTGTTCGCCGCCCCCGGCCCGGCCGAGCAGTTGCTGCACTGGCAGCCCCAAGGGAACGCGACAACGCCCGCGATGCCATGACGGCCTGCGCGGGCGCAATTGACCTCAGTAACGATACGGCGGACCGGCCTTGTCCATCATCGCGTTGTAGTTCTTGAAGATCTCCACCACCTTGGCGCAGCGCGGGCTGGTCTTGGCGATTTCGTCCCAGAACTTGTGCGCCTCATCCTCCACGGTTTTCCACTCCTCGGCCGCAATGGTGGTGAGTTTGAGCTTGTCGCCCTGCACCCGCAGCTTGGCCTCGCCGCCCCAGTACCAGTGCTGGCGGTAATAGTGCGAGCTGTCCATGCACAGCTTGAACAGGGTCTTGAGCTTGTCCGGCACTTCGGCCCACTTTTCCGAGTTGGCGAAGTAGGAGCCGATCCAGGCGCCGGAGATGTTGTTGGTGAGGAAGTACTTGGTGACGTTGGCCCAGCCTACGGTGTAGTCCTCGGTGATGCCGGACCAGGCGATGCCATCCAGCTCGCCGGTCTGGATCGCCACTTCGACGTCCTCCCAGGGCAGGGTCACCGGGATCACGCCGAAGCGCGAGAGGAACTTGCCCGCCGTGGGGAAGGTGAACACCCGCTTGCCCTTGAGATCGGCGAGTTTGTTGACCGGCTCGACCGTGGCGAAGTGGCACGGGTCCCAGGCCCCGGCGCCGAGCCAGGTCACGCCCTTGACCTCGGCATAGGCCTCTTCCCAGATCTTGCGCAGGCCGAACTCCTCGAACAGCACCGGCACGTCCAGGCTGTAGCGGGTGGCGAAGGGAAAGTAGCCGCCGAATACCGAGACATCCACCGGCGCGGCGATGGAGTCGTCATCGCTCTGCACCGCATCGATGGTGCCCTTCTGCATGGCGCGGAACAGCTCGCCGGTCGGCACCAACTGGTCGGCGAAGTACAGCTGGATCTCCATCTGCCCTTCGGCGACCTTGTTGAAGGCCTCGATGGAGGGCTTGATCACGTGCTCGGCCAGCGCCGGGCCGGCGTAGGTCTGCAGGCGCCAGGTGATCTTTTTCGGCTCTTCGGCATAGATGTGCGCCGAGCCCAGGGCTGCGGTACCGCCCGCTACCGCGGCGGTCTGCAGGAACTTGCGTCTCGTACTCATGCTGTCCTCTCCAAGCTGTGCTGGGTGCCGCACCATTGCGGCTCCCTCTTTCCCGCCCCGCCGCGTGTACTGCCCATGCCCGGGCGACGGTTCGAAAGCTCAGCGCCACTCAGCCACCGTAGTGCCAGTTCGGCAGCCACAGGGCGATCTGCGGATAAATCATGACCAGCGCCAGGGTCAGGCCCATGATCACCACGAAGGGCGTCACCGATACATAGATGTCGCGCAGGCTCACCTCGGGCGGGGCCATGGCGCGCATCAGGAACAGGTTGTAGCCGAACGGCGGGGTCATGTAGGCCATCTGGCAGGTGATGGTGTAGAGCACGCCGTACCACACCAGGTCGAAGCCCAGGCTGCCCACCAGCGGCACGTAGAGCGGAGCGACGATCACCAGCATGGCGGTGTCGTCGAGGAACATGCCCATGATGATGAACGACAGCTGCATCAGGATCAGGATTTCCCAGGGCCCCAGCCCCAGCTCGCCGACGAAGAAGCCCTCGATCGCCTTGACTGCACCGAGGCCGTCGAACACCGCGCCGAAGCACAGGGCGGCGAGGATGATCCACATGAACATGCAGCTGATGGCCAGGGTCTTGCGCAGGGTTTTTTCCATCACCGAGCGGGTCAGCCGGCCCTTGACCAGGGCAGCCAGGGTAGCCGCGGCGGCGCCGACCGCCGAGCTCTCCACCAGGCTGGTGTAGCCCATCAGGAACAGCCCGGTCATGGAGACGAAGATGAACAGCGGCACAATGCCGGCGCTAAGCAGGCGCAGCTTCTCGCACCAGCTGATCTGCGCGCGCTCCTCGGCGGACAGCGTCGGCCCCAGCGAAGGCTGCAGGCGGCAGCGGATAGCGATGTAGAGCACGAACAGCGCGGCCATCAGCAGCCCCGGAATGGCGCCGGCCAGCCACAACTGGCCCACCGGCTGGCGGGCGATCATGCCGTACAGCACCAGCACCACGCTGGGCGGGATCAGAATGCCCAGCGAGCTGCCGGCCTGGATCACGCCCGTGACCATGATCTTGTCGTAGCCGCGCCGGAGCAGCTCGGGCAGGGCGATGGAAGCGCCGATGGCCATGCCGGCCACGCTCAAGCCATTCATCGCCGAGATCACCACCATCAGGCCGATGGTGCCGATGGCCAGGCCGCCATGCAGCGGGCCCATCCAGACGTGGAACATCTTGTACAGGTCTTCGGCGATGCCCGATTCGGAGAGCATGTAGCCCATGTAGACGAACATCGGCAGGGTCAGCAGCGGATACCACTTCATCAGCTTCATCGCCGCGCTGAATGGCAGTTCGGCGCCGCCATCGCCCCACATCAGCAGGGCCGCAGCGGCGGCGACAAAACCGATGGCGCCGAACACCCGCTTGCCGGTGAGCAACAGCAACATCATCGAGGAAAACATCAGCAGAGCGATCAGCTCATAGCTCATTCCAGCGTCTCCCCACGCACGGCGGCAATATCCTTGAAGAGGATGGCGATGGACTGCAGCAGCATCAGCAAGATGCCGACACACATCACCACCTTGATCGGCGCCATGGGCGGCGACCACGCCGAATAGCTGGTTTCGTCGTACTCGAAGGCGTACTGGGTGGAGGAAAGGCCGCCGAACAGCAACAGGCCCAGGTAGAACAACAGGAAGCCGGCGGTGAGCACGTCGACGATGGCGCGAGTGCGCGGCTGCCAGTGGCTGTAGAGCAGGTCCATGCGCACGTGGGCGTCGAGCTGCATCGAGTAGGCACCGCCCAGCAGGAAGTAGGCGACCATGAGGAACTGGGCCGTTTCCAGGGTCCACAGCGCGGGCGCCGAGGCAGCCTTGCTCAACGAGGAGTAGAGCAATACTCCCAGCATGACGAAGATCAGGTACATCGCGCAGCGGCCGATGACCCGATTCATGCGGTCTACCGCTCGCACATACGCCCGGATTGCCTTGTGCATATCCCTGCCTGCTAAGCCGCTATTTTTTTCGTCAGCCTAGTCGATGATTGGCCGATGCCAATCCGCGCCTGCAAGAAGGGGCCTAGTTTTATGCGGCAACCGCTCTAGCCTCTGGCGTGGCGCCAGAAACTTAATTACCGCCGGTCACCCCAAGGCCTACGCCCAGTTCGGCGGCCACGGCGAAGGGCAGCAGCAGGGTGTCGAGCAGGGCACTGGCCGGCAGATCGAGAGCCGCATAGCGCGGCGCCAGTGCACCAAAACGGTCTTTCGGACAGCAACCACCGTTCAGGCTGTACCAGTCCAGACGCGTGCCGGAATAGATGATCGGTGCACCGGGCTTGGCCGCATCCAGGGTACGGATGCTGGCGCAGCCCGGCAGACCGAGCACCAGCAGCAGGCACAGCGCCTTAGTCATCGCTGCTCAGATGATGCTCGCCCCAGCGCGGCAGCATGTCCTGCGGGATACCCAGGCAGTTGAGAATGCGCGCGACGACGAAGTCGACCAGGTCATCCAGGGTCTGCGGCTGGTGATAGAAGCCCGGCGAGGCGGGCAGTATGGTCACGCCGAGGTTGGACAGCTTGAGCATGTTCTCCAGGTGGATGCTGGAGTACGGTGCCTCACGTGGCACCAGGATCAACTGGCGGCGCTCCTTGAGCACCACGTCGGCGGCACGCTCGATCAAGTTGTTGCAGGCCCCGGTGGCAATCGCCGACAGGGTGCCGGTGCTGCACGGCACCACCACCATGGCGCTCGGCGCGCCGGAGCCGGAGGCCGGCGGGGCCATCCAGTCTTCCTTGCCATAGACGCGGATCTGCCCCGCTGCGGCGCCGGTGTATTCGCTGAGAAACTGCTGCATGGCCTGGGGCTTGGCTGGCAGGGTGACGTCGGTCTCGGTGGCCATCACCAGCTGCGCGGCCTTGGAGATCAGGAAGTGCACCTCGCGGTCCTCCTGCACCAGGCAGTCGAGCAGACGCAAGCCGTACTGGGCGCCGGAGGCGCCGGTCATGGCCAGGGTGATGCGTTCGGGGCCGTTCATGGGTACTCCTCGATTTCTATTTCCCCTCTCCCTCTGGGAGAGGGGCCAGGGCGGGCCGCGTAGGATGAGGGAGTTTCAGGCCAATCCCAGCAGGCCTCACCACCCTCACCCCAACCCTCTCCCGGCAGGAGAGGGAGTTGCTGTCTACTCCGCCAGCGCCTTGGCCAGCTTGCCATGCAGGCCGCCGAAGCCGCCGTTGCTCATCACCACCACCTGGGTGCCCGGTGTCGCCACCGCCTTGACCCCGGCAATGATGGATTCCAGCGAATCGCAGACCTGGGTCGGCACCGTGGAGCCGGCCACCGTAGCGGCCAGGTCCCAGCCGAGGTTGGCCGGGGCATACCAGAACACCTGGTCGGCCTGCACCACTGAGTCCGGCAGACCGTCGCGGTGGGCACCGAGTTTCATCGAATTGGAACGCGGCTCGATCACCGCGATCACCGGCGCGTCACCAACGCGCTTGCGCAGGCCGTCGAGAGTCGTGGCGATGGCAGTCGGGTGGTGGGCGAAGTCGTCATAGATGGTCACGCCGCAGACTTCGGCGACCTTCTCCATGCGCCGCTTGACACTCTTGAAGGTGCTCAACCCCGCGATACCCAGCGCCGGCACCACACCGACATGGCGCGCCGCCGCCAGGGTGGCCAGGGCGTTGGCCACGTTATGCTGCCCCGTGAGTTCCCACTCCACAGTGCCTTCGACCTTGCCGTCGAACAGCACCTCGAAGCGCGAGCCATCGGCGCTGAGCAGGCGCGCCTGCCACTGGCCACCCTCGCCAGTCGTCTGCACCGGCGTCCAGCAGCCCATGCCGATCACCCGCTTGAGCGCGCCTTCGCTCTCGGGATGAATGATCAGCCCCTCGCCCGGCACGGTACGCACCAGATGGTGGAACTGCCGCTCGATCGCCGCCAGGTCCGGGAAGATGTCCGCGTGGTCGAACTCCAGGTTGTTGAGGATCGCCGTGCGCGGACGGTAGTGGACGAACTTGCTGCGCTTGTCGAAGAAGGCGCTGTCGTATTCGTCGGCCTCGACCACGAAGAACGGCGTGCCGCCCAGGCGCGCAGACACCCCGAAATTCTGCGGCACGCCGCCGATGAGGAAGCCCGGGCTCATGCCGGCATGCTCCAGCACCCAGGCCAGCATGCTGCTGGTGGTGGTCTTGCCGTGGGTACCGGCCGCGGCCAGCACCCAACGGCCCTGTAGCACATGGTCGGCCAGCCACTGCGGGCCGGACACATAGGGCAGGCCCTTGTTCAACACATATTCCACTGCCGGATTGCCGCGACTCAGGGCATTGCCGACCACTACCAGGTCCGGCGACGGCTCGAGATGAGCCGGCTCGTAGCCCTGCATCAGCTCGATGCCCTGGGCCTGCAACTGGGTGCTCATGGGCGGGTAGACGTTGGCATCGGAACCGGTGACGCGGTGGCCCAGCTCCTTGGCCAGCACGGCCAGCGACCCCATGAAGGTGCCGCAGATGCCGAGGATATGAATGTGCATGAATGACCTCTGAATACCGGCCCACGGGGCCCGGACGGAATGGGCCGCAGGTTAGCACAGCCGCCGAGCGGATCGGACTGACGCGCCTCACGGGAGGTTCCGGACGTCGGCAGATTTTCGTCTAGAGTCAAAGGCAGCCGGCTCGCCCGGCCCTGTCTCCACAACCAGAATCCCGACAACAAGAATCAGGGTCCAGAAGACCCGCAGGGAGTACTACGGATGACTGCCCACCTGACCCTGGCCGGCCTGCGCGAGCTGGCCCTGGCCGGCAAGATCGACACCGTCCTGGCCTGCATGGTCGACATGCAGGGCCGTCTGATCGGCAAGCGCTTCCAGGTCGAGTTCTTCCTCGACAGCGCCCACGAAGAAACCCACGGCTGCGACTACCTGCTGGCCGACGACATCGACATGGAGCCGGTGCCCGGCTACGCCGCCGCCAGCTGGAAGCAGGGCTACGGCGACTTCGTGTTCAAGCCCGACCTGTCGACGATGCGCGTGGTGCCCTGGCTGGAAGGCACCGCCCTGGTGCTGTGCGACGTACAGGACCATCGCCACCAGGACCTGCCACACAGCCCGCGCGGCATTCTCAAGCGGCAGATTGCCCGCCTCACCGAGCGCGGCTACAAGGGTATGTTCGCCTCGGAGCTGGAGTTCTATCTGTTCGACCAGAGCTACGAGGGCATCCACAACCAGCATTACCAGAACCCCAAGACCGCCGGCTACTACATCGAGGACTACAGCATCCTGCAGACCATCCGCGAGGAGCCGGTCATGCGTGCCATCCGCAAGCACCTGCAGGCCGCCGGTATCCCGGTGGAAAACTCCAAGGGCGAATGGGGGCCGGGTCAGGAAGAAATCAACGTGCGCTACGCCGAGGCACTGGTGATGGCCGACCGGCACAGCATCATCAAGCACGCCTGCAAGGAGATCGCCCTGCTGCAAGGCAAGGCCGTGACCTTCATGGCCAAGTGGAACTACAACCTGGCCGGCTCCAGCAGCCATATCCACAACTCGCTGTTCAGCCTCGATGGCGAACAGCCGCTGTTCTTCGACCCCAATGCCGAGTTCGGCATGTCCAAGCTGATGCGCCACTGGGTCGCCGGCCAGCTCAAATACGCCAGCGATATCACCTACTTCCTCGCGCCTTATATCAACTCCTACAAGCGCTTCCAGGCCGGCACCTTCGCCCCCACCCGCGCAGTGTGGAGCTGCGACAACCGCACCGCCGGCTTCCGCCTGTGCGGCGCCGACAGCAAGGGCATCCGCATCGAATGCCGCATCGGTGGCGCCGACCTCAACCCCTACCTGGCCTTCGCCGCGCTGATCGCTGCCGGCCTGGCCGGTATCGACGAGCAGCTGGAGCTACCCGCGCCCTTCTCCGGCGATGCCTACGAGCACGACGAACTGCCCGAGGTGGCCAAGACCCTGCGCGGCGCCAGCGAGGCCCTGGATCACTCGGCACTGCTGCGCAAGGCGTTTGGCGACGAGGTGGTCGAACACTACCTGCACACCGCGCGTTGGGAACAGTTCGAGTACGACCGCCGCGTGACCGACTGGGAACTGCGCCGCGGCTTTGAACGTTACTAGCGGAGGACTGACGATGAACCATATCCGCCTGATTTCACCGGTCGACGGCAGCGTCTACGCCGAGCGCCCGCTAATCGGCAGCGCCGCCCTGGAGCAGGCCCTGCACGAGGCCAACCAGGCCCAGCGCGCCTGGCGCGAGCTGTCCATCGAGCAACGCGCCAGCTACTGCTTGAAAGCGGTCGAGGCCATGCTCGCCATGCAGGACGAGATCATCCCCGAGCTGGCCTGGCAGATGGGCCGCCCGGTCCGTTACGGCGCCGGCGAACTGCGTGGTTTCGAGGAGCGCGCCCGCTACATGGTCGGCATCGCCGCCCGCGCCCTGGCGGACGTGGTGCCGCCGCCGAAAGACGGCTTCCGCCGTTATATCCGCCGCGAACCGCTGGGCACCGTGCTGGTGATCGCGCCGTGGAACTACCCCTACCTGACCGCCGTGAACGCCATCATCCCGGCATTGATGGCCGGCAACGCCGTACTGCTCAAGCATGCCAGCCAGACCCTGCTGGTCGGCGAACGCTTCGCCCTGGCCTTCGAGCGCGCCGGCCTGCCCCATGGTCTGTTCCGCAACCTGGTGCTGGAACACGGCCAGACTGCCACCCTGATCGCCTCCGGCCAGGTGCAGCAGGTCAACTTCACCGGTTCGGTGAACGGCGGCAAGCTGATGGAAAGTGCCGCCGCCGGCCATTTCATCGGCGTCGGCCTGGAGCTGGGCGGCAAGGACCCGGCCTACGTGCGCGCCGATGCCGACCTGGCCCATGCGGTGGAGAACCTGGTCGACGGCGCCTTCTTCAACTCCGGGCAGAGTTGCTGCGGCATCGAACGC
The DNA here is from genome assembly GCF_043102245.1 of Pseudomonas sp. zbq_18. Taxonomy (NCBI): domain Bacteria; kingdom Pseudomonadati; phylum Pseudomonadota; class Gammaproteobacteria; order Pseudomonadales; family Pseudomonadaceae; genus Pseudomonas; species Pseudomonas sp. zbq_18. The sequence continues at coordinate 179,174 of NZ_JBICIT010000009.1, forward strand.
ATCTATGTGGATAAAGCCATCTATCCAGACTTCGTCGAGGGCTTCGTCGAGCTGACCCGCCAGTACGTGCTGGGCAACCCGCTCAAGGAGGCCACCACCCTCGGCCCGCTGGTGCGCGCGCAGGCCGCCGAGTTCGTCCGCGGGCAGATCGCCGAGGCCCAGGCCAAGGGCGCCAGGGCGCTGATCGACAGCAGCCACTTCGCCGGCGACGCCGCCGGCACGCCCTACATGGCGCCCCAGGTGCTGACCGAGGTGAACCACCAGATGGCGGTGATGCGCGAGGAAAGCTTCGGCCCGGTGGTCGGCATCATGCCGGTGGCCAACGACGCCGAAGCCATCGCCCTGATGAACGACAGCCCCTATGGCCTCAGCGCGGCGATCTGGAGCAGTGACCTGGACGCGGCCGAGCGTATCGGCGGACAGCTGGAAACCGGCACCGTGTTCATGAACCGCTGCGACTACCTCGACCCGGCCCTGGCCTGGACCGGGGTCAAGCACACCGGGCGTGGCGCCACCCTTTCCAGCCTCGGCTACGAGCACCTGACCCGGCCCAAGTCCTTCCATCTACGTCACGTCTTGTAACTCCCCTCTCCCACATGTGGGAGAGGGGGGTGTATCAGTCCTGTAGCCCGGATGCAATCCGGGATGGCCCAGCCCCGGATTGCATCCGGGCTACCCAACCCGAACAAGGAGTGTGCCATGAGCAAAACCGCCAACTGGAACTACCCCACCTCGATACGCTTCGGTGTCGGCCGCATCCAGGAGCTGCCCGAGTTGTGCAAAAGCGTCGGCATGCAGCGCCCGCTGCTGGTCACCGACCGCGGCCTAGCCAGCGCACCGATCACCACCGCCGCACTGGGCTCGCTCAAGGCCGCAGGCCTCGGCGCGGCGCTGTTCAGCGACCTCAAACCCAACCCCGTCGGCGCCAACCTGGAGGCCGGCCTGGCCGCCTATCACGCCGGCAAGCACGACGGTGTGGTCGCCTTCGGCGGCGGCAGCGGCCTGGACATGGGCAAGCTGATCGCCTTCATGAGCGGGCAGAGCCGCCCCGTGTGGGACTTCGAGGACATCGGTGACTGGTGGACCCGCGCCGACCCCAAGGGCATCGCGCCGATCATCGCCGTGCCGACCACCGCCGGCACCGGCTCGGAAGTCGGCCGCGCCGGCATCCTCACCGACGAGCGCACGCATACCAAGCGCATCATCTTCCACCCGCAGATGATGCCGAAGATCGTCATCAGCGACCCGGCGCTGTCCGTTGGCATGCCGGCCTTCATCACCGCAGGCACCGGTATGGACGCCTTCTCCCATTGCCTGGAAGCCTACTGCGCACCGGGGTTCCACCCCATGGCCGAAGGCATCGCCGTGGAAGGCATGCGTCTGGTTCGGCAGTCACTGGTGCGCGCGGTAAAAACGCCGGATGACCTCAACGCCCGCGCCGACATGCTGGCCGCCGCCGCCATGGGTGCCACTGCCTTTCAGAAGGGCCTGGGCGGCATGCACGCCCTCGCCCACCCCATCGGCGCGCTGTACGACAGCCACCACGGCATGACCAACGCCGTGCTGATGCCCTACGTGCTGAAGTTCAACCGCAGCGTGATCGAAGAGCGCATCACCCGCCTGGCCGCCTGGCTGGGCCTGGCCAAGCCCGGCTTCGACAGCTTCCTCGAACTGGTCATGCAACTACGCCGTGACAGCGGCGTGCCGCACAGCCTGGCCGAGATGAAGGTGACCGACGAGCACGCCGCCCAGGTGGCCAAGATGGCGGTGGTCGATCCGTCCGCCGGCGGCAACCCGCGCGAACTGACCGAAGCCAACTGCGCCCAGCTGTTCGATGACGCCCTGCATGGCCGGCTCTAGCAGCTGAACGAAAAACCGCCAGGCCGCCGCAATGCAGGCCTGGCGCCGCGCCGTGGTGGAGGCGAACGGCTTAGGTTGCCCAGCGCCTGTGTGAGCGAAACCCCGCCTCCTTGGCTGGATAGAAAACATCCATCCAGCACCTTTGCCCGGCTACTGTGGCCTGGCCACGTATGCGCACAGCTTACTCACAGCAATGCCCACAGTTACTGTGAGCTAAGTGGCTGATCCAGATCGAAATTCAACCAACCGATGTAAAGCTGCCTGCACACTGGCCCAGCGCCAGCTGCCGACAGCTTATCCACAGCCTCATCCACCACCGCTGGGGGTAAGTTGCTACGCCCCGCATGAGCGCACAACGGGTCAACAACGCCCCCAATCGGCGCCAAAACCACCTTCAATCAGGGCAAAGCCCGCGAATCCAGACTGGCAAGCCAAGGCACAGAGATTGCAAATCGCTGGGCATGAGCAACTACTCCCATACCGTCGGCGGTCACACCTGGCGCTTTGACAGCCTGCGTGAGGTCATGGCCAAGGCCAGCCCGGCGCGCTCCGGCGACTACCTCGCCGGCATCGCCGCAGGCAGCGATGTCGAGCGGGTCGCCGCGCAGATGTGCCTGGCCGAGATTCCGCTGACGCGCTTTCTCGACGAGGCACTGATCCCCTATGAAGACGACGAGGTCACCCGCCTGATCATCGATGGCCACGACCGCGCCGCCTTCGCGCCGGTCAGCCACCTCACGGTCGGCGGCTTCCGCGACTGGCTGCTCGGCGCTGCCGCCACCGAAGCCAGCCTGCGTGCGCTAGCCCCTGGGCTGACGCCGGAGATGGCCGCCGCCGTGTCGAAGATCATGCGCGTGCAGGATCTGGTGCTGGTGGCGCAGAAGATCCGCGTGATCACCCGCTTTCGCAACACACAGGGCCTGCGCGGGCGCATGTCCACCCGCCTGCAGCCGAATCACCCCACCGACGAGCCGGCCGGCATCGCCGCCAGCATTCTCGACGGCCTGCTCTACGGCAACGGCGACGCCATGCTCGGCGTCAACCCGGCCAGCGACAGCCTCAGTGCCATCGGCGAGATGCTGCGCATGCTCGACGGCATCATCCAGCGCTACGAGATTCCTACCCAGGCCTGCGTGCTGACCCACGTCACCACCTCGATCGAGGCGATCAACCGCGGCGCTCCGCTGGATCTGGTGTTCCAGTCCATCGCCGGCACCGAGGCGGCCAATGCCAGCTTCGGCATCAACCTGAGCATCCTTCAGGAAGGCTACGAGGCCGGGTTGTCGCTGGGGCGCGGCAGCCTGGGCAACAACCTGATGTACTTCGAGACCGGCCAGGGCAGCGCGCTGTCGGCCGGCGCCCACCATGGCGTCGATCAGCAGACCTGCGAAGCCCGTGCCTATGCGGTGGCCCGCCACTTCAAGCCGTTCCTGGTCAATACCGTGGTCGGCTTCATCGGCCCGGAGTACCTGTACAACGGCAAGCAGATCATCCGCGCCGGCCTGGAAGACCACTTCTGCGGCAAGCTGCTGGGGCTGCCGATGGGCTGCGACATCTGCTACACCAACCACGCCGAGGCCGACCAGGACGACATGGACACCCTGCTGACCCTGTTCGGCGTGGCCGGCATCAACTTCATCATGGGCATCCCCGGCTCCGACGACGTGATGCTCAACTACCAGACCACCTCGTTCCACGACGCGCTCTATGCGCGCCAGACCATGGGCCTGAAACCGGCGCCGGAATTCGAGGCCTGGCTACAGCGCATGGACATCCTGCGCCAGCACGACGGCCGCCTGGAGCTGGGCCGACAGCTGCCCGCGCCCTTCCGCAAAGCCCTGGAGCAACTGGCATGAGTGCCTTCGTCGACAGCCAGGGCGAGCTGCAGGACGCCAGCGTCGTCAGCCTGGAAACTGAAGAAACGGTGATCACCAACCCCTGGCAGGCCCTGCGCCGCCTGACCCCCGCGCGCATCGCCCTGGGCCGCGCCGGTACCAGCCTGCCGACCGCCGCACAACTGGATTTCCAGCACGCCCATGCCCAGGCCCGTGATGCCGTGCACCTGGCCCTGGACCATGCCAGCCTGGCCGCGGGCCTGGCCGAGCACGGCCACAGCTGCCTGCACCTGCGCAGCGCCGCCGGCGACCGCCACATCTACCTGCAGCGCCCGGACCTGGGCCGCCGCCTGCACCCGGACTCCGCCGCCCTGCTGCGCCAACAGCCGCAGGGCCATGACCTGGCCATCGTGGTTGCCGACGGTCTCTCGGCCCTGGCCGTCCAGCGCCACGCCCTGCCCTTTCTGCAGCGCCTGGAAGAGCTGACAGCAGTCGAAGGCTGGAGCCTGGCGCCGATCGCCCTGGTCGAGCAGGGCCGCGTCGCGGTGGCCGACGAGATCGGCGAGCTGCTCGGCGCACGCATGGTGGTGATCCTGATCGGCGAGCGCCCCGGCCTGAGTTCCCCGGACAGCCTCGGCCTGTACTTCACCTGGGCGCCCCGGGTCGGGCTGACCGACGCCTACCGCAACTGCATCTCCAATATCCGCCTGGAAGGCCTGAGCTACGGCGTGGCCGCCCACAAGCTGCTGTACCTGATGCGCGAGGCCTGCCGCCGCCAGCTATCAGGGGTCAACCTCAAGGACGAGGCCCAGGTGCCCAGCCTGGCCCCGGGCCTGGAGGGGCCACGCAACTTCCTGCTCGACTGAAGCGCAGATCAAACGCTCGCTTGGATTGCGCTTTCCAGCGTCTTTGGGCAGCATCGGGCCTGACCGCTGGCACAGCACCTGCATTGCCCGCTACTCAAGTCCACCGTCCCCGAGGCCTGCCATGCGCATTATCCAAGCCACGCTCGAGCATCTGGACCTGCTGACCCCGCTGTTCATCAAGTACCGCGAGTTCTACGGCGAACTGCCGTTCCCGGACTCGTCGCGCAAGTTCCTCGAGACCCGTCTCAAGCGCAAGGAATCGATCATCTACCTGGCCCTGGCCGACGACGAAGACAAGCTGCTCGGCTACTGCCAGCTGTATCCCAGCTACTCCTCCCTGTCGCTCAAGCGCGTGTGGATTCTCAACGACATCTACGTGGCCGAAGACGCCCGCCGCATGCTGGTCGCTGACCGCCTGCTGCAGACCGCCAAGCAGATGGCCAAGGAAACCAACGCCGTGCGCATGCGCGTGGCCACCAGTGTGGACAACGAAGTCGCGCAGAAGACCTACGAGTCCATCGGTTTCCGCGTCGACGAGAAGTTCAAGAACTACACCCTGGAACTCGGCGACTGACCGTCGCCGCACCATCAAGGGGCAAGACTCCCCGCCGAGAACCGCCCCATGTGGTCATTCCGCGCCTGGCGCCGCCGGCGCATTGTCTCCCGCTCGCCCTACACCACCCGCCACTGGCATGAGGTGCGCGGGCGCCTGCCCATCCTCGACGGCCTGAGCGAAGCCGAGGAACAGCGCCTGTTCCAGCGCGCCATCCTGTTCCTCCATCACAAGCGCCTGACCGCCCTGCCCGGCGTCGAGCTGGATGAGCTGGATCGCCTGACCCTGGCCGCCATGGCCGAACTGCCGCTGCTGCACCTGACGGACCTCGATTGGTACCAGGGCTTCCACGAGATCGTGCTGTACCCAGACGACTTCGTCAGTCCGCAACGCCACCGTGACGCCGCCGGCATCGAGCACGAATGGGACGCCGAGCACAGCGGCGAAGCCTGGCTGCAGGGCCCGGTGATCCTCGCCTGGCCCGGCGTGCAGAGCAGCGGCGGCTGGGACGCCTACAACCTGGTGATCCACGAACTGGCGCACAAGCTGGACATGCTCAATGGCGACGCCAACGGCCTGCCGCCGCTGCACCGCGACATGCATATCGAAGCCTGGGCCCATGCCATGCAGAGCGCCTACGACCAGCTCAACGCCGTGCTGGAAGCCAATCCTGAAGCTCACACCGAGATCGACCCCTACGCGGCGGAAAATCCGGCGGAGTTCTTCGCCGTGACCAGCGAATACTTCTTCAGCGCCCCCGACCTGCTCGCCAAGGCTATGCCCGAGGTCTACCGACAGCTCGGCCTGTTCTACCGCCAGGATCCGCTCGCGCGCCTGCAGCGACTGCAACAGGATCATCCGGACTACCGCGACACGACCAACGGATAAGCATGCGCCCGTGGTATCGCCACGGGAATGTGCCTATAATCCGCGCACTTTTTTAGGCCCACCCTAGGGAGTCGCCCATGAGCTACAGCAAAGTTCCGGCCGGCAAAGACGTGCCGAACGACATCTACGTCGCCATCGAGATCCCGGCCAACCACGCGCCGATCAAATACGAGATCGATCACGACACCGACTGCCTGTTCGTCGATCGCTTCATGGCCACCCCGATGTTCTACCCGGCCAACTACGGTTTCATCCCGCACACCCTGGCCGACGACGGTGACCCCCTCGACGTGCTGGTCGTGACCCCGTACCCGGTCGCTCCGGGCTCGGTCATTCGCTGCCGCCCGGTCGGCGTGCTGAACATGACCGACGAGGCCGGCGGTGACGCCAAGCTGATCGCCGTCCCGCACGACAAGCTGACCCAGCTGTACGTGGACGTTAAGGAATACACCGACCTGCCGGCCCTGCTGCTGGAGCAGATCAAGCACTTCTTCGAGAACTACAAGGATCTGGAGAAGGGCAAGTGGGTCAAGGTCGAGGGCTGGGGCAACGCCGACGAAGCCCGCGCAGCAATTTTGAAGGCGGTTGCGGCTTACCAAAAATAAGCCAATACCTCCCACTGAAGGCCGGCCACAAGCCGGCCTTTTTATTGCCTGCGATATTTATCAGCCTCCCGTACCCGAGCGCAGTGTTGCCTCGCCAGTTGCCCCCTGAGCGAGCAGCCAGTCGAGCGCATCGTCCCAGAGGTGTGCCATCGTGGGGCGGAAGTAGCCCATGTGGCCGATTGGCTGAGTGCGCGAAACAGGCAAGTCACGGCGTTCCAGTGCTGCGTTGCGATAGCCGGCGATAAATGCATCACGCGAGCGAGGCAGGGCCCAGAGATCATCTTCGGCATTGGCGAACAGGCAGGGCATGCGCACGTCCGCGAAGCGGCGTACGGTGTCCGCCATCTGCGGGTCATCAAAGAAATAGCGGGGGAAGCTGCACCAATGCCGCCAGTCCCGATAAACCCCACGCGGCAAGTCCTCACCCATACCGAGCAGGCTCCAGGCCAGATAGCCCTTGGCCCGGACGATCAGCGGCAGCACACCACCCCACATCAAGCGCACCTTGAGCGCCTCCAGACCAGGCATCCAGCCAGCCCAGCCGGCGCCCGTACCAAAGCAGTAGGCTGCCGCAATACGTGCCTGATTGGGTAGCAGCCCCAGCGCGTGCCCGCCGAAGGAGTGCCCCATCCAGTACAGAGGTTGATCGTCTTTGCCCAGGTAATCGACGGCGGCCTTGAGATCAAGCAACGCCCAGTCCAGATAGGCCATGTCGAAGCCTTTGAGGGAGTCGGGCTTGGAATCGCCAACGCCTCGGTAGTCGAGGGTCAGCACGGTGAAACCGCGCTGACTGGCGTGCTCGGCAAAGCGCCGGTAGAAGCGCTGTGGCACTCCCGTGGCAGACGCCATCAACAGGTCGCCCCTGGCCTTGCCCTGCGCCGGATAGCGGATCGCGGCCAGGGGGTAACCATCGTCCGCCTGCAGGGTGAACTGTTCCGGAGAAGTGCTGGCCGTCATCGCTGTCTTCCTGTCTCGTTGCGGTGGTGGCGCAATGCGCCGCCCAGCAAAACTAAACAAACGTTCGGTAACCGTCAAATTGAGACGATACGGCATATGACATAGAATCAACCGCACTTATGAACACCAGGATGCCCGCGTGCGCCCACCGAAGATTTCCCGCGACGAACTGCTGCAGCACTGCGCCAGAACCTTCAAGCGCCACGGCTACCATGGCACGACCATGGACATGCTGGCCCAGGCCTGCGGGCTGACCAAGGCCTCTTTCTACCATCACTACCCCAACAAGGATTCACTGCTGCGTGATGTGCTGGGCTGGTCTCACGAGCGCCTGAAGCATGCTCTGTTTGCCCTGGCCTACGACGAGTCACTACCCGCTGCCGAGCGGCTCACCGTGATGGGGGAAAGAGCCAAGCGCCTGTTTCAGGACGACTCAATCGGCTGCCTGATGGGGGTAGTGGCAGTGGACGCGGCCTATGGCAATGAGACGTTGATGACACCAATCCGTGATTTCATGGATGACTGGGCCAGGGCCTTCGCCTGCCTGTTCGAGGCGCAGCATGGCGCCGAGCAGGCCCTGCAACTGGCCCGTCAGCTGGTTGCCGACTTCGAGGGCGCTATCCTGCTGGCGCGCATCTACGCTGATCCAAACTATATCGATGCAGTTTGCACGCGAGCGGCGCGCCAGTTGCAGGCCTGATCAACCGGCCGCCGTCAGCGCGATGATCACCGGCCCGCACACCGCCAACAGGACGTTGGAGATGGCATAGCACACGGTAAAGCCGACCACCGGGGTATTGCTGCCGGACTGCTCGATAATCTTGTTCATCGACGCCGCTTCGGTCTGTGCCCCCGCCAGGGCGCCCAACAAAATCATCGGGTGCAGGCGCAGGACATAGCGGCCGAAATACAGCGCCACAAGGGGCGGCAACAGCGTCACCACCACGCCCGAAATCAGGATCGCCACTCCGTGTTCTTCCATCGCCGCAATTGCCGCCGGGCCAGCCAGCAGACCGACCACCGCCCCAAAGGCGGTCAGACCGAACTCGGAGAAGGCCCACTGTGCCGCCGGCGGCATGGCCCCCAGCTCTGGATGTCGCGAGTTGATCCAGCCGATCACCAGCGCAACCACCAGCACGCCGCCGCCCACACCAAGCTCCACCGGAATCATGCCGATATGGGTCGATAGCAAACCCAGCAGAGAGCCCAGCGCCATGCCCAGTGCATGCACCGCGATATCGGTTCGGTAGTTTTCCTTGCGGATGCGCCCCAGCCGCGCGGCCAGCGACTCGACGCTGGCAGTACGTCCAGCCAACGCGATGACATCACCACGGCGCAGCACGGTATCCGGCAGTAGAGGCAGCTCCAGCCCTTGACGGGTGATGCTGCGCAGAAAGCAGCCCATGCGCTCGACACCCACCAGCTGGGACTTGATCTGGTGAATGGTGTGGCCGGCAAACTCCTTGCTGGTCAGCACGATATCGACTTTCCGGGTGGGGAAGGACATCGACTCTGGATGGTCGACCTCCTCACCAATCCAGCCGGCCAGCTCACCAACCGCCTCACGCAGGGCATATACCCCCACGATGTCGCCCTCGGCCAGGATCAGCGACGGATCACGCTCGATTACCTGCCCGCCTCTAACCACCCGTTCGACGCTGAAAGACGGATGCCTGGCCTCCACCTCAGCAATGGTCTGCCCAAGCGCGGAGCCACCACTCATCACCCGATGAGCACGAACCACGATGCGCGTGTATGGCACGGTGATGGCGTCTTCGTTCTTGGCGATCCCCAGTTCCAGTTCCAGCTCGCGGGCCGAGCTGACCAGATCAATACCCAACAGGCGCGGCGCCACGCTACCGACGAAAACAATCAGCCCGACCGTGCCGAACAGGTAGGTGATGGCATAGGCGATGGCCATGTGGCTGTTGAGCTGAGCCTTCTCCGCGGCACTCAGGTCCAGGTGGCTAATGGCGCTGCTGGCGGTCCCCATGATCGCCGTATCGGTCAGTGCACCGGCGCCCAGCCCGGCCGTGAAGCCGGCGTCGAACTTGTAGATGCTGAACATCAGCATGATGCTGGCCAACGCCACGCCACAGAGCACCACGGACAGCACCACCAGTTTGAGCGTGCCGCGGTTGAGACTGCCGAAAAACTCCGGCCCACTCTTGAAACCGATGGCATAGATGAACAGCACGAAGAACACTGACTTGAGTACGCTCGGTACCTCCAAGCCGATCTGCCCGATCAGCAGGCCCATCAACAGCGCCCCCGCCACCGAGCCCAGGTGGAAGCTGCCCAGCCGTAGACGTCCAATCAACACACCCAGCGAGATAGCCAGGAAGACGGCTATCTCGGGTGTGGCCCGCAGTGCATCGAGAATGAAGTCGAGCATGTGCTACTCCCTGTTACTGGACAAGGCTGCCACCGGCAGGCCGCTGCATGGTCACTCTTGCGCAGGCTCCCGGGCGGGCGCCTTGAACCAATGCTCGCGTGGCACCAGCTTGTCGCTCTGCGGGTCGCCCAAATAGTGCGGCGACATGATCTGTACGCCGTACTCGTTGAACACATCCTGAATATGGGCGTGCAACATGCTCAGCAGCAGGGCACGGGGCAGCGGCTGGCTGGGTACGGCCTGAGCCACCAGACGGTACTCCGGGTAGAAGTCCGACAAGGCCGTCTGAAACACGATGGGCTCCGGCTTCTGCAGTATGCCGTCGGTACGCCGGGCAGCCTCCAGCAACATGGCCTCGACCTGGCGCCAGGGCGTGTCGTATCCGATGGTGACCACCGTATCGACGATGTAGCCCTCGCCCTGCACGGCTCGCGAGTAATTCTTGGTCACCGCGCCAGTGATCATCGAATTGGGAATGGTCAGCACCTCACCCAGACCGGTGCGGATGGTGGTGGTAAACATGCCCATCTCGGTCACCGTCCCCTCGTGCCCGCCCACCTGGACAAACTCGCCGGGACGCAGGGTGCGTGAATAGGTAAGGATCAGACCCGCCGCCGCCTGGCCGACCACACTGGAGGCGCCCAGAGAAATCATCAGACCGATCAATACCGATAGCCCCTTGAACGCTTCGGTACCGGCCCCCGGCAAGTAGGGATAGGCCATGGCCAGGGCAAACAGCCAGATGGCCAACGACGTCAGTCGAGTCGTCGGTTGCAGCGTCTCGTGACTCAGCCAGCTGATGGTGCCAGGACGCGCCATGCGCTTGAGCAGACTGCGCATGAAGCCGCTGATGCCACGGGCAATCAGGAAGATCATCACGGCGATGGCCAGACCCGGCAATGCACCCACGATGCCATCGAGCAGATAGCGCGCCATGTGCAGCAGATAGATGTTGAGGCTCTCGCCCCAAGGCCGGGTATAGGGAAACTGCGATAGGACGAAGCTCAGCCATTGGTAGCTGAACAACAGCACCAGCAGCCAATAGATCAGCCACAACAGACGATTGACCAGGTAATACAGGTTCTGCATGTCAATGATTGGGGTGTGCCCGACCTTGAGCATGCGGGTGTGGCGCTGCATGACTTGGGGAATCAGATTGAGCAACTTGCTGCGCACAAAGCTCGCGCCACGCAACAGCGCGATAAAGAGCAAGGTCGCGATCGCCGAGAAACCGGCCGCCTTGAGCAGGAAACGCACATTGCGTGCCTCGCCACTCTCCTCCACCACCAGGCGCAGATTGTCTGCCGCCACCTGAGCCGCTTCACGCACCGAAGTCTGACCTACGTCCAGATCCTGAGGCGTCACGATGAAGGCCCGGCTGTAGCCCAGCAATACCATGTAACTCTGCTGGATCGGGTCGATGCTGACCTTCAGCTCATCATCTCCAGCCAGTGCTTCGCTGATGACCGCGCGCGCGCGCTGCACCCTGAGCGCAGGCGTTTCTCCCAGCAAGGTCGCGCGAAACACCATCACACTGCGATTGGCCAGCTTGAGTTCTACAGCCTCTGCTGCAGGTGCCGCAGCCGCCTTTTGCTCTGCCGTTTCCACTGCCTCTGCAGCCACACCGACAGCCGACCAGAAGAGCGCAGCAAGCAGCGCTCCCCATGCAAACATCCGACGCCCCATGACACTCACCCCAATGATTAGACAGCCTCAACGCATGGGGTCTGTGCCCCTGCAACATTCCATTGCACCGCTGACAAGCAAGCGTAGCGCAGCTCCGTAGACACGCATGGCCGCAGCACAGCGATGGCCGAGCCGAATCATTCAAACTTAGCGTCGGAGCCTGCTACTTTTCTTGAGGGGCCACATTGCAACCGATATCCATCATCCAAGCTGCATTCAGCGCATGACCACAGGAGTGCTCAATATGCCGGGACTTTTTCGCTCACGCCGACGCCTGTTCTGCGTCGCACCGCTGCTATTGGCCGTGAGCCCGAGCTGGGCGGGCGGCATCATGATTTACGAGGCCGGTAACGAAGGCAGTGGCCTGGCCAACGCCGGAGCGGCGGCGCTTGCCAGCGACCCCAGCGTATTGATGAACAACCCCGCCGGCCTGACTGAACTGGCCGGCACGCAGATATCCGCCAATGGCCAGTTGATCCTGGGCGACCTGACCTTCTCCCGCGACGGCAATAACAATTTTTCCGGCAACGAAGGCGGCAACATCCTCAAATACCTACCCGGCAGCAGCTTCTTCGTCAGCCATCAGATCAACGAACGGGCCAGCATCGGTTTCGGTATGTATGGCAACTTCGGCCTTGCCGTTGACTACGACGATGACTGGGCCGGGCGCTATTTCACCCAGGAGTCGGCCATTCTGGGGTTATCGCTACAACCCACCTACGCCTACAAGGTCAACGATGACCTCTCCATCGGTTTCGGCCCCCGCCTGATGTATGGCTATTTCCGCACCGAAGTAGCGGTCAATAACAATGTGCTGGGCCTGGTTGACCGTGAAGATGGCCAGCTGGAATACAAGGACACCGATGTCGGCCTTGGCTTCAATATCGGCGCGCTCTACCGCCTCAATGAACGCACCAGGCTTGGTCTTGCCTACACCAGCAAGGTCGACCTGGAGTTCGAAGACAAGGCCAGCCTCGACGACATCAGCAACCCACTGCTGAACCTGGCACTACGTCGAGTGAACCCCGATGGCCTGGAGATTGACATGGAGGTGCCACAAACCGCTGTGCTCAGCCTGGCCTATGACCTGGACTCACAATGGAAACTGCTCGGCAGCCTGGGTTGGCAGGACTGGAGCGAGTTCGGCAAGATCGGCGTCGAAGTGGACACGGATCTCGCGGGCACCAGCACCAGCGTCGATCGCCAGTACAAGGACACCTGGCATGCCTCCCTCGGCGCACAGTACCAGGCCACTCGCCAATTGCGCTGGAGCATGGGGGTGGGGTACGACAGTTCGGCGGTCGACGACGAAGATCGCACGGCCGACAACCCCATGAACGAGAGCTGGCGCCTGGCCACAGGCATCAACTATGCGGTGGACGAGGGACTCGACCTGCATATGGCCTACACCCTGGTATGGCTGGGCGACATGGACATCAGCCAGACCAAGAGCAGATCCGGAGATAGCCTGTCCGGCAGCTATGACAACAGTGCCCTGCATGTCATTGGCGGCGGCGCTACCTGGCGTTTCTAAACAAGCAAACGCCCACAAAAAAGGCCGCATCAGCGGCCTTTTTTCATCACGGCGCCATCAGGCGAACGGGTGACGCAAAACGATGGTCTCGTTGCGGTCCGGGCCGGTGGAGATGATGTCGATCGGCGCGCCGACCAGCTCTTCCACGCGCTTGATGTAGGCACGGGCGGCCGCCGGCAGCTCTTCCAGGCTCTTGGCACCGACGGTGGAGTCCGTCCAGCCCGGCATCTCTTCGTACACCGGCTGCAGGCCGATGTAGCTGTCGGCGTCGGTCGGCGCGTCAGTCAGCAGGTTGCCGGCAGCATCCTGGTAACCGGTGCAGATACGGATGGTTTCCAGGCCGTCAAGCACGTCCAGCTTGGTCAGGCACAGGCCCGAGATGCTGTTGATCTCGATGGCGCGGCGCAGGATTACCGCGTCGAACCAACCACAGCGACGGGCGCGACCGGTGGTGGAGCCGAACTCGTGGCCCTTCTTGGCCAGGTAGGCGCCGGTCTCGTCGAACAGCTCGGTGGGGAACGGGCCGGAGCCGACACGGGTGGTGTAGGCCTTGGTGATACCGAGGATGTAGTCCAGGTACAGCGGGCCAAAACCGGAACCGGTGGCGGTGCCGCCAGCGGTGGTGTTGGAGCTGGTGACGTAGGGGTAGGTACCGTGGTCGATGTCCAGCAGCGAGCCCTGAGCGCCTTCGAACATGATGTCCTTGTCGGCGCGACGCAGCTCGTGCAGCTCGGACGTGACGTCAGTCATCATCGGGCGCAGCTGCTCGGCGTAGGCCATGCACTCGTCCAGCGTCTTCTGAAAGTCGATGGCCGGTTCCTTGTAGTAATTGACCAGCACGAAGTTGTGGTAGTCCAGCAGCTCGCCGAGCTTGGAAGCAAAGCGCTCACGGTGGAACAGGTCACCGATGCGCAAGCCGCGACGGGCCACCTTGTCTTCGTAGGCCGGACCGATGCCGCGGCCGGTGGTGCCGATCTTGGCGTCGCCACGGGCCTTCTCACGGGCCTGGTCGAGGGCCACGTGGTAGGACAGGATCAGCGGGCAGGACGGACTGATGCGCAGGCGCTCACGCACCGGTACGCCCTTTTCTTCCAGCTTGGTGATCTCGCGCATCAGGGCGTCGGGGGCGACCACCACACCGTTGCCGATCAGGCAACGCACACCTTCACGCAGGATGCCGGAAGGGATCAGGTGCAATACGGTCTTCTCACCGTCGATGACCAGGGTGTGGCCGGCATTGTGACCACCCTGATAGCGCACTACCGCGGCGGCCTGCTCGGTCAGCAGGTCGACGATCTTGCCCTTGCCCTCATCACCCCACTGGGTGCCCAGGACGACGACATTCTTACCCATAACACTTGTCCTCTATTCGGAAAGCTCGATGCCGGCCGCAGCCGGCGGAAAACTCGTCAGGACGCCAGCGGCGCCACTTGCCAACGGCCATCGCGCAGCTGCAGCTGGCGATCACAGCCCGCCTCGCTCGCTGCGCTCACATCCTGCTCAGGCAGGGCCTGAACCACGCGAACACCTTCGCTGCGCAGTCGCTGCACGGCCTGCCACAAATACAGATCATGGTGGTCAGGCGCCCAGACGCCGCCGACTGGAGCCTCGGCCTGCATGTCACCCAACGTCACCAGCGTCTTGAGGTCGGTGGAGAAGCCCGTGGCGGGGCGCGCACGACCGAAGTTGCCGCCGACATCATCGTAGCGGCCACCCTGGGCAATGGACTGACCGACACCCGGCACAAAAGCGGCGAACACCACGCCTGTGTGGTAGTGGTAGCCGCGCAGCTCGCCGAGGTCAAAATACAGCGGCAGCTCGGGGTAGCGCAGCTCCAGCTGATCGGCGATGGCGACGAGCTGATCCAGTGCTGCGTGCACTTCGGCTGGCGCCTCGACCAGGACAGCCTGGGCCAGATCCAGCACCTCGCGACCGCCGCACAGCTCGACCAAGGCGCGCAGCATACTGGCCAGGTGCGGCTGCAGCGACTCGGTCAGCGCATCAACCTCATCGACGGCCTTGCGTTGCAGGGCATCAAACAGCTGCTGCTCGGCCTCGCCGGACAAGCCTGCCGCACGAGCCAAGCCGCGGTAGATGCCGACATGCCCCAGGTCCATGTGCACATCCGGCACGCGGGCCAGCGCCAGGGTGTCGAGCATCAGACTGATGACCTCCACGTCGCTGGCCGGGCTGGCGTCGCCATACAACTCGGCACCCAGTTGGATCGGGCTGCGCGAGGTGGCCAGGGCGCGTGGCTTGGCATGCAGCACGCTACCGGCATAACACAGGCGGCTGGGGCCTTCGCGGCGCAGACTGTGAGCATCCATCCGCGCCACCTGCGGGGTGATGTCGGCGCGAAAGCCCATCTGCCGGCCGGACAGCGGATCAGTCACCTTGAAGGTACGCAGATCCAGATCCTGACCAGCACCCGTCAAAAGGGACTCAAGATATTCGATGTGCGGAGTAACGACGAACTCGTAGCCCCAGCGCTGGAACAGATCCAGTACCTGGCGGCGCGCCGTTTCGATCAGTGCCGCTTCCGGCGGCAGTACTTCTTCGATGCCATCTGGCAGCAGCCAGCGGTCTACCGTTGCCATTTCGCCATTCCCCTCTCGGTACGGGCGGCAGCCTTCAGTGAAGCAAATAAAGGAGGGCAGTTCCCAGCAGCATGCTGGCCAGCCCCATGAGGCGCAGCTGACGATCGGACAGCTGAGCCAGTTGCGTGATAGCCCCACGCCAACGTCGCGGATAGAGGAAGGGCAGGATGCCTTCCAGCACCAACATCAGACAAATCGCGATGCCCAGTTCCTGCCACATGATTCCCGCAGACGCAAAAAAGCCGGGCTTTTTCCCGGCTGACTCATGATAACACGTTTTCCCCGAAGATCACCCCGACGCGACCGAACGGCCGCGCCGGGATGACAGTATCAGGGCTTGGACTGCTGCAGATAGCGGAAAAACTCGCTATCGGGGTCCAGCACCAGCACATCGCTCTTGCTGGCGAAGCTATCGCGGTAGGCGCCCAGGCTACGGTAGAAGGCGTAGAACTCTGGGTCCTGCCCATAGGCCTTGGCATAGATGGCTGCGGCCTTGGCATCACCATCACCGCGGATTTCCTCGGATTCGCGATAGGCCTCAGCGATGATCACACGCTTCTGCCGGTCAGCATCGGCACGAATACCCTCGGCCAGCTCGCGACCCTTGGCGCGGTGCTCGCGGGCCTCGCGCTCACGCTCCGAGCTCATACGATCGAAGACGCTGCGATAGACCTCTTTGGGCAAATCAATGGCCTTGACGCGAACGTCCACCACCTCGATGCCCAACTCCTTCTGTGCCATGCCGTTCAGCGACTTGGTGATAGCAGCCATCAACGCGTCACGCTCACCGGAAACCACTTCATGCAGAGTGCGGGTACCGAACTGGTTGGCCAGTGCCGTGATCAAACGCTGGGACAGGCGGTCATCGGCAATCTGGCGAATGCCGGACGTCGCCGTGTAATAGCGCTGGGCATCTGCCACTCGCCATTTGGCGTAAGCATCGACCATCACCGCCTTCTTCTCCAGCGTCAGAACACGTTGGATTGGCGACTCCAGAGTCAGCAGGCGCGCATCGAATTTGCGCACCTGGTTCATCACCGGCACTTTTACATGCAGACCGGGCTGCACGTCAGGTTCAGCAATCTTACCGAACTGCAACAGCACCGCCTTTTCCGTCTGGTTGACGATATATAGGCTGTTCCAGCCAACCACGACCAAGACCACCGCAGCAATCAAGGCAAACAGGGATTTATTGCTCATCAGCGGCTCTCCCTCGTGCGCAGGTCACGCTGCTGCATTTCCTTGGTGATGCGCGAACCGGCGTCGCTATTGCTCGAAATCGCAGAGGCAGACGCGCCAGAGCGCGAATCGACCATCTTGTCCAGCGGCAGGTAGAGCAGATTGTTCTGCCCTTCCTTGCTAGTAACGAGCACCTTACTGGTGTTGCCGAAAACTTCCTGCATGGTGTCCAGATACAGACGCTGACGGGTCACTTCAGGCGCCTTGCGGTACTCGGTCAGCAGCTTGCTGAAGCGATCCGCCTCACCCTCTGCACGTGAAACCACTTCGTCACGATAACCGTTGGCATCTTCGATGATGCGCTGAGCCTGACCACGCGCCTCGGGAACCACCCCATTGGCGTAGGTCTCGGCCAGGTTCTTCTCGCGCTGCTCGTCTTCGCGGGCGCGAATGACGTCGTCGAAGGCGTCTTTCACTTCGGCCGGAGCCGTAGCGCGCTGAATGTTGACCTGGGTAATGGTGATACCCGTGCCATAGTCATCGAGGAAATCCTGCAGACGCTTGCTGACCTCGGCACCCATCTGCTCACGGCCCAAGGTGATCACCTCATCCATCGAGGTGGAACCGGCAACGTGGCGCAGAGCACTCTCAGTAGCGTGCTGCAGACTCACCTCAGGCGCATCGACGTTGAGCACGAAGTCCTTCAGGTTGCTGATCTTGTACTGCACGGTTAGCGGCACTTCGACGATATTCTCGTCCTCGGTGAGCATCTGCCCCTGTTTGGAGAACGAACGCTCGCGAGTGACGTTCTCCTGGAACTTCTTGTCGATCGGCGGGAAGTAGATATTCAGGCCCTGACCAACCGTGTCGTGATACTTGCCAAGACGCAGGATTACGGCCTGTTCCTGAGCATCGACGATGTACACGGCATTCCACAGCCAGACCGCGCCAAGCAGCGCAGCGCCGATCCAAAGCAAGCCGAAGCCACCGCCCTGACCATTGTCATTACGTTTTTTGCCGCCGCCGAAGATACCGTTCAGGCTCTCCTGCAGTTTGCGGAAGGCTTCGTCGAGATCCGGCGGCCCCTGGCGTCCACCGCCCTTGCGGCCACCCCAGGGATCCTGATTGTTCGAGTTGCCACCCGGCTCATTCCAAGCCATAGCGCTCTCCATCTGATAAAGCAAAGACGCGCCCACGACGCGCCGGCCCATGCTACAGAAAGCCCGTTACCAGCCGCAAAAAACGATGGCTCGGGCTTTATTGCAAAGTATGTTGCGCGAGAAACTCTTGCGGTACCAAACCTGCTCGACTAACCAGTCTGTTGAGTTCTGCACGCGGCAAGCGGATTGCCAGCAGAGTATCGCCTACTTCGTTGTGCTGCTCGTCCTGCACCGCATTCATCTCAAAGAACTGCGCACGCAGGCGACCCAACCGCTGCGGTAAACGCAGCGTGCCGACAAACAGATCTTCGCCAAGCAACTCGGCAATTGCCTGACGTAGCAGGTCAAGGCCCTTGCCATCACGCGCCGATAGCCACACACGCTCGGGCTTGCCATCACCGTCGCGCTGAATCTGCGGCTCGACGCCTTCCAGCATGTCGATCTTGTTGTACACCTCAAGCATCGGCAGCTCATTGGCACCGATTTCGCCAAGCACCGCCATGACCTGCTCCATCTGCTGCTCACGCTCGGGCTCGTGGGCGTCAATGACATGCAACAGCAAGTCGGAGTTGCTGGACTCTTCCAGCGTGGCGCGGAAAGCTTCGACCAGCTTGTGCGGGAGATGGCGAATGAAACCCACGGTATCGGCCAGCACCACCGGCCCCAGGTCGTCCAATTCGAGCCGGCGCAGGGTCGGATCGAGCGTGGCGAACAATTGATCGGCCGCATACACCTCGGACGTGGTCAGACTGTTGAACAGGGTCGACTTGCCGGCGTTGGTGTAGCCCACCAGGGACACGGACGGCACATCGGCACGCCGCCGCCCACGCCGGGCCTGCTCACGCTGGCTGCGAACCTTCTCCAGCTTCTGCTTGATCTGGCGGATACGCACTCGCAGCAGGCGACGGTCGGTTTCCAGCTGGGTTTCACCCGGGCCGCGCAGGCCGATACCACCCTTCTGCCGCTCCAGGTGGGTCCAGCCGCGTACCAGACGCGTACTCATATGGTCCAGCTGAGCCAGCTCGACCTGCAGCTTGCCCTCATGGGTACGTGCGCGCTGGGCGAAGATATCGAGAATCAGCCCTGTCCGATCAAGCACGCGACACTCAAACACACGCTCGAGGTTACGTTCCTGACTGGGCGTAAGGGTGTGATTGAAGATGACCAGGTCGGCCTCTTCGACTTTCACCAGGTCGCGCAGCTCCTCGACCTTACCGCTGCCGATCAGGAACTTGGCGCTGGGCACGTGGCGCGACACGGTGACCAGCGCCACCATGTCCGCCCCCGCAGAGAGCGCCAGATCCTGAAACTCCTGCGGGTCTTCAGCCGCCTCGGGGTTACTGCCTTCCAGGTGAACGAGAATGGCCCGCTCACCGCCGCCGTGGCGCTCAAAGAACAAGGCTGGCTCCTATCAAGCGTTGCCCGGCTCGACTTGCTCGCCTTCGCCCGCGCTGGGCAGACGCACCGGACGACTCGGTACCACAGTGGAAATGGCGTGCTTGTAGACCATCTGGCTGACAGTGTTCTTCAGCAAAATCACGAACTGGTCGAAGGATTCGATCTGACCTTGCAGCTTGATGCCGTTGACCAGATAGATGGAAACCGGTACGCGTTCCTTACGCAGGGTATTCAGGTAAGGGTCTTGTAGCGAATGCCCTTTTGACATGTGCCGCACTCCTTAAAGGGTCAAATGTAGTAACGCCAAGATGGCTTATGCCGTATAGGCCTCAAAAACCAAGGATAGACGGCGAATAAACAGGTCCCATCACAATATGGTGACCGAATGTAGGTATTTCAAGGCGCGAGCCAGATTGTCATTGGCCAGACTGTCCAACCAGTGCAGGTTTTCCCAGCCCCGCAACCAAGTGAACTGTCGTTTGGCCAGCTGACGAGTGGCAATAATGCCTCTTTCCGTCATGTCCTTGCGGGTTAGCTGCCCCCCCAGGTAATCCCATACCTGGCGGTAGCCCACTGCGCGGATAGAAGGCAATCCAGCATGCAGGTCGCCCCGCATGCGCAACGCTTCGACCTCTTCGACAAAGCCCTGTTCCAGCATCAGATGAAAACGCTGCGCGATACGCTCGTGCAGCACCGTGCGCTCGATCGGAGCTATGGCGAATTGCGCCACAGTATAAGGCAAATGCGCCATACCAGGCGCCTGCGTAGCGCCATTTTGCCGCTGATGAAGCTCGGTCATACTGAGACCACTGACCCTATACACCTCAAGGGCACGAGTCAGGCGCTGCGGGTCATTCGGATGGATTCGGGCCGCCGACTGCGGATCGACCCGCGCCAGCTCACGATGCAACGCCTCCCAACCTTCGGCCCCAGCCCAGGCCTCCAGCTCAGCGCGCACAACCGGGTCGGCGCTGGGCATTTCAGCCAAGCCTTCCAGCAATGCTTTGTAATAAAGCATGGTGCCGCCAACCAGCAGCGGAATACGGCCTCGCGCAGTGATATCGGCCATGGCGGCCAGGGCATCGGTGCGGAACTCGGCCGCCGAGTAGCTTTCTGCAGGATCACAGATATCGACCAAACAGTGCGGGTAGCGCTCCAGCGTCGCCTTGTCAGGCTTGGCCGTACCGATGTCCATACCCCGATAGATCAGTGCCGAATCGACGCTGATCAGCTCGCAGGGCAGCGCATCGGCCAGCGCCAGGGCCAGGTCGGTCTTGCCGGCGGCAGTGGGCCCCATCAGGAATATTGCAGGCGGCAGGTGTTTGGACATCTAAGGCAGCGCTCCAGGCGCAGTAAATCCCGGCTCAGCGGCCGCGCAGGAACAGCTTGTCGAGGTCATCCATGCCCAGCTGCGTCCAGGTCGGACGGCCATGGTTGCACTGACCGCTGCGCTCGGTGTTTTCCATATCGCGCAGCAGTCCGTTCATCTCGGGGAGGGTCAGGCGCCGGTTGGCCCGCACGGCGCCGTGACAGGCCATGGTCGCCAGCAGCTCGTTCAGATGAGCCTGAATGCGGTCACTGGTACCGTACTCCAGCAGATCAGCCAGTACGTCCCGCACCAACTGGGTAGCCTCGGCCTGTTTGAGCAGTGCCGGAATCTGCCGGATCGCCAGGCTCTCTTCGCCCAGGCGCTGCAATTCGAAGCCCAGACGCTGGAACCACTGTGCATGCTCCTCGGCGCAATCGGCTTCTCGCTGACTCAGGGCAATCGATTCGGGCACCAGCAAGGGCTGGCCGCGCAGACCTTCGCAGGCCATTGCAGTTTTCAGGCGCTCATAGGTAATACGCTCGTGCGCCGCATGCATGTCCACCAACACCATGCCCTGGGCATTTTCGGCGAGGATGTAGACGCCCTTGAGTTGGGCCAGGGCATAGCCCAGCGGCGGGATATCACCCTGACTCTGCGGCAAGGCAGCCGATGCCGACTCCGGCAGGGGCGCAAAATACTCACGATACGCGCCCTGAGCCTCGGCCTGCGGCATCCCGCCTTGCGGGCGCGGCGCCTGGTAACCGGCACCGGCAGAGCGCCACACGGAGCCCGGCTGAGCCTGCGGCTGCTCCAGCACCTGGGCAGCAGAGAGCCCCATTTCACCCTGCGGACCGAACTCACCGGCAGCCAGGCCGGTGGGACGCACGATCTGCCCCACCGCGGCAGGCGCGGCCAACTGATCTTCCGGGCGCACATCACCCAAGGCGCGATGCAGGGTGCCGTAGAGGAAGTCGTGCACCATGCGACTGTCGCGGAAACGCACCTCGTGCTTGGTCGGGTGCACATTGACGTCCACCACCGCGGGGTCGATTTCCAGGAACAGCACGAAGGTCGGATGACGACCGTTGAACAGCACGTCGCGATAAGCCTGACGCACCGCGTGCGCCACCAGCTTGTCGCGCACCATGCGCCCATTCACATAGAAATACTGCAGGTCGGCCTGGCTGCGCGAAAACGTCGGCAGGCCAACCCAACCCCACAGATGCAGGCCATTTCGCTCCACCTCGATAGGCAGCGCCTGCTCGAGAAAAGCCGAGCCACAGACGCTGGCTACTCGCCGGGCGCGGCCAATGTCGTCATTGGCCTCATGCAGGGCGAACACCGTTTTGCCATTGTGGCGCAGGTGGAAAGCCACATCGAAGCGCGCCAGGGCGAGCTTCTTGATGACATCCTGCAGGTGATCGAATTCGGTCTTCTCCGCACGCAGGAACTTGCGCCGCGCCGGGGTATTGAAGAACAGGTCGCGCACTTCCACCGAAGTACCGACCGGATGCGCGGCGGGCTGCACTCGCGCGGCCATGTCGCGCCCCTCGGTCTCCACCTGCCAGGCCTGTTCGGCATCGGCGGTGCGCGAGGTCATGGTCAGGCGCGCAACGGAACTGATCGAGGCCAGCGCCTCGCCACGGAAGCCCAGGCTGGCCACCGCCTCCAAATCCTCCAGCTCGCGAATCTTGCTGGTGGCGTGACGCGCCAGAGCCAGCGGCAGGTCATCGGCCGGAATACCACTGCCATCGTCACGGATGCGCAGCAGCTTGATGCCGCCCTGCTCGACTTCCACGTCGATGCGTTTGGCGCCGGCATCCAGGCTGTTTTCCAGCAGTTCCTTGGCCACCGAAGCAGGACGTTCGACCACCTCACCGGCGGCAATCTGGTTCGCCAGCCGCGGACTCAGCAGCTGGATGCGACGCGCCTCGCTCATGGCTGGCCTGCCAGCGCCGTCGCCGGAATCTGCAGGGTCTGGCCGACCTTGATCACGTCGGTCTTTAGCGAATTGGCACTGCGCAGAGAGGCCAGGCTGATCTGATAGCGCTGGGCAATCAGCGCCAGGCTCTCACCGGAGCTGACCACATGCTCGCGCGGGCCGCTAGGCAGCTTGCCCTGGTCGCGCAGCGCAGCGATGTAGGTGCCCGGCGGCGGGTTCTGCTGGAAGAACTGGCGCACACCGCTGGTAATCGAACGCGCCAGAGCCTGCTGATGGCTGGTGGTGGAAAGTTTCTTGGCTTCATTGGGGTTGGAGATGAAACCGGTCTCCACCAGGATAGAGGGAATATCGGGTGATTTGAGCACCATGAACCCAGCCTGCTCGACCCGCCGCTTGTGCAGCGGCGTGATGCTGCCCATGTTGCTCAGGACTTTCTGCCCGACATTCAGGCTGGACGACAGCGAAGCCGTCATCGACAGGTCGAGCAGCACACCGGCCAGCATGCGGTCCTTGTCATCCAGGCTGACGTTACCAGCCCCGCCGATCAGGTCGGACTGATTTTCGGCATCGGCCAGCCAGCGCGCGGTCTCCGAGGTCGCACCACGCTCGGACAGGGCATAGACGGAAGCGCCGAAGGCTGCTGCACGCGGTGCGGCATCGGCGTGGATAGAGACAAACAGATCGGCGCCCTTTTTGCGGGCGATCTCGGTACGCTTGCGCAGCGGAATGAAGTAGTCGCCGGTACGCACCAGCTCGCCACGGAAGCCCTTCTCGGCATTGATCTGCCGCTGCAGCTCCTTGGAAATCGCCAGCGTAACGTTCTTCTCATAGAGCTTGCGACCAGGACCAAGAGCACCTGGATCCTCGCCGCCATGACCGGCATCGATAGCGATCACGATATCGCGCTGCCCGCCCGGCACCGGGGGCAGCTTGGCCGGCGTGCTACCGGGCACTGCGGCGACCTGAGCCGGACGACTGACAGGTGGTGCAGTAGATGCTACCTGCGGCACGCTTGGCGCCGTATCCCGATCAAACAGATCAACCACCAAACGATGGCCGTATTGCTGATTGGGCGCCAGGCTGAAGCTTTTCGGCGTGACCTCGGCAGACAGATCCAGCACCAGTCGCAGCTCATTGGCCGAGCGCTGGGCTGAGCGGATACCCGTGATGGGAGTGTTGCTCAGCGACAGCTGATCCAGCTTGGTGGCCAACTGGGCGCCGCTGACATCTATGACAATGCGATTGGGAGCGGCCAGGGTGAATACACTGTGCTGCACCGGGCCGGAAAGATCGAAGACCAGACGAGTGTTATCTGGCGCCCGCCACAGGCGCACACTGCGGATATCCGAGGCGGCCAGTACATCAGTCGCGAAGACCGTCAGCGCCAGCCCCAACCCACCAAACAGCGCCCGCATGCGCATAGCCTTCCCCATTTTGTATGCAAACTCTTATAAGGCAGTACACCACGCCTCGGCCCGTGCGCTGTGTGGCTGCAGGTGCAGCGACCGGCCGACTCCTTGCGGGCTAATGGTAATGTCCATGTCTGCCTTTGGCAAAACGCCGGCGCCGCGCTGCGGCCACTCGATCAGGCACAGGGCATCGCCTTCGAAATAGTCGCGGATACCGAGAAACTCCAGCTCCTCGGGGTCGACCAGTCGATACAGGTCGAAGTGATAGGCGCGCAACTCGCCCAGCTCGTAGGGTTCAACCAGGGTAAAGGTCGGGCTCTTCACCGCGCCCTGATGGCCCAGGCCACGCAGCAGGCCGCGTGACAGCGTGGTCTTGCCGGCGCCCAGGTCGCCATGCAGATAGATGATGCCGCGACCGCCGGTCGCCTGAGCCAGGCGCGCGCCCAGCGCAAGCATGGCGTCTTCGCCTTCGGCATAGAGAGTCACTGCAGGCACGGGGCATGCTCCTGTAACAACTGACGGATGGTAGGAATCAAATCGCTGGCCGCCAGCCCACGGCCCAGCTCGCCGAGCTGCTGCCCGGCACTGGCGTGCAGCCAGACGCCCAGGCAAGCAGCTTCGAAAGCCTCCAGCCCCTGACCACGCAGCGCACCGATCAAACCGGCCAGCACGTCTCCCAGGCCGGCTGTAGCCATGGCCGGATGTCCTTTATCGCACAGGCGCAAACGCCCATCGGCCGAAGCGACCAGGCTGCCGGCGCCCTTGAGCACCACCGAAGCCTGGTACTTTTGCGCCAGCGCCAGGGCCGCGGCAGGGCGATCGGCCTGTACCTCTGCTGTACTGCGGCCGAGCAGGCGCGCGGCTTCGCCCGGGTGCGGAGTCAGCACGCAATCCGCAGGCAGCTCGATCTGGCCCGCAGCCAGCAAATTGAGGGCATCGGCATCCCAGACCTGCGCACAGGCGCAGGCTGCCGCCACACTGAGCAAACTGAGCCCCCAGGGCTGCAGCCCCAGGCCAGGACCGACCACCAGCACATCGGCGCGCTGGCACAGCGTCGGCAACTGATAGGTGGACTCGCTGGCCACGCACATTACTTCCGGCAGGCGCGCCAAGCTGGCGGCCACATGCTCCGGGCGGGTAGCCAGCGAAACCAGCCCAGCCCCTGCGCGCAACGCGCTTTCAGCCGCCAGCAGCGCAGCGCCACCGAAGCCACGGTCGCCGCCGATCACCAGCACATGACCAAAGCTGCCCTTGTGTGCGCTGCGCGCTCGCGGCGCCAGACGCGGCAAGGCCGAATCCGCAAGGCGCAGGGCGCTGAACGCCTGCTGCGCGACGATGGTCGGGTCGGCCTGCAAATCATCGAACACCAGCTCGCCGACCCAGTCCGCAGCAGCGCCGGTGAACAGACCAATCTTCAGACCGATGAAACTGACGGTGAGATCGGCGCGCACCGCCAAATCAGCCACATGACCGGTATTGGCACAGAGCCCGGAAGGGATATCCACAGCCAGCACCGGCAACCCGGAGGCATTGATCGCCTCAACGGCAGCCGCATAGGCCGGGCGCAGTTCGCCCTGAAAGCCCGTGCCCAGCAGGGCATCGACCAGCACGCCACGCAACTCGGCGCCGTCATGCCAGACCTCAATCCTCACGCCCGCAGCCAACGCCGCAGCACAAGCAGTAGCCGCATCCCCCCGCAGCTGATCCGGCGCGCCCAGCGCCAGCACGCTGACGGCCCACCCGGCCTTGCGCGCCAGCTCGGCCACCAGATAGCCGTCGCCGGCGTTATTGCCGGAACCGGCCAGCACGGTAATCTCGCCCGCCTGCGGCCAGCGCCGGCGCAAGGCACGCCAAGTGGCATGGGCGGCGCGCTGCATCAGCTCGAAGCCCGGCGTGCCGGCGGCGATCAGCCGCGCATCCAGCTCACGCACCTGAGCGGCGCTGTAAAAAGGAAGAGGAAGAAGAGTGTCATCGGCAGGCATTTTCGGCGCTTCTGGGCGAGGTCTGGCAGAATTATACCCATCTCCCTTGCCCTGCCGCCCCGTCATGTCCAGCTCCCCACCCGATCTCGCGCATCTCGCCCAAGCCATCAAGGACTGGGGCCGCGAGCTGGGCTTTCAGCAGGTCGGCATCACCGACGTCGAACTGGGCGAGCATGAGCAGCACCTGCAGCGCTGGCTGGACGCCGGCTACCAGGGCGAGATGGACTACATGGCCGCCCACGGCAGCAAGCGCTCGCACCCCGACGAACTGGTGCCCGGCACCCTGCGCGTGGTCTCGCTGCGCATGGACTACCTGCCTGGCGATACCCAGATGGCCGAACGCCTGGCCCAGCCCGAGCAAGCCTACGTGTCGCGCTACGCCCTGGGGCGCGACTACCACAAGCTAATCCGCAAGCGCCTGCAACAACTGGCTGAGCGCATCCAGGCCGCCATCGGCCCGTTCGGCTATCGCGCCTTCGTCGACAGTGCCCCGGTGCTGGAGAAGGCCATCGCCGAAAAAGCCGGCCTGGGCTGGATCGGCAAGAACACCCTGGTACTCAACCGCAAGGCCGGCAGCTGGTTCTTCCTCGGCGAGCTGTTCGTCGACCTGCCGCTGCCGGTCGACGCCCCCCACGGCAGCGAGCATTGCGGGCGCTGCAGCGCCTGCCTGGACATCTGCCCGACCCAGGCCTTTGTCGGCCCACATATGCTGGATGCGCGGCGCTGTATTTCCTACCTGACCATCGAGCTCAAAGGCGCGATCCCCGTCGAGCTGCGCAGCCTGATCGGCAACCGCGTGTTCGGCTGCGACGACTGCCAGATCGTCTGCCCGTGGAACCGCTTCGCCCGCCCCACCGAGCAGGGGGACTTCCAGCCGCGCCACGGCCTGGACAATAGCAGCCTGGCCGAGCTGTTCCTGTGGACGGAAGAGGAGTTTCTCAGCCGCACCGAAGGCTCGCCGCTACGCCGCACAGGCTATGAAAACTGGCTGCGCAACCTGGCCGTGGGTCTGGGCAACGCGCCTTCAACCATTCCCGTGCTGCAGGCGCTGCAGGCACGCCGCGAGCACCCTTCGCCCCTGGTGCGCGAACATGTCGAATGGGCCTTGCAGCGCCACGCCCAAACATGAAAAAGCCCGCAGCAGCGGGCTTTTTCACGAGACTCAGACTTTGAGAAAGTGCTCACGATAGTGCTTGAGTTCGGCAATGGACTCACGGATATCGTCCAGCGCCTGATGGGTGCCCTGCTTCTGGAACGAGTCCTTGACCTGTGGCGCCCACATGCCCGCGAGAATCTTCAGGGTAGAGACGTCCAGGTAGCGGTAGTGGAAATAGGCTTCCAGGGCCGGCATGTATTTGTAGAGGAAGCGCCGATCCTGACCAATGCTGTTGCCACAGATCGGCGACTTGCCGATTGGCACCCACTGCTGCAGGAAGGCAATGGTCTGCGCCTCGGCCTCGGCGGTATCGATTTTGCTCTCGCGCACCCGCTGGGTCAGGCCGCTGTCGCCGTGGGTGCGGGTGTTCCACTCGTCCATAGCGGCCAGCTTGGCATCGCTCTGGTGCACGGCGATCACCGGGCCTTCGGCGAGGATATTCAGATCAGGGTCGGTGACGATGGTGGCGATCTCGATGATCACGTCCTGCTCCGGCTCAAGACCGGTCATTTCCAGGTCGATCCAGATCAGGTTGTTGGCGCTCTGCGGCATAACGGTTACTCCTGTGCGAATGGCAGCAGTTTAGCCGTTCACAGACGCCACAGCAGCAGACGCGAGTCGCGCCAGTCGTTCAGCTCGACGACTTCCTGCGCCGGTACGCCCGGCACCTCGAAGCTGTTGCTGATCAGCAGACTGCCGGGGCGCATCTCGCGCCGCGCCTTGGCCCACAGCTCGGCCATGGGGGCCGGCGACAGGAAACAGTAGACCGCGTCGTAAGCAGCCAGATCCTCGCGCCACAGGCTGCGGTAATGAACCCGGCAATTGCGATAGGGCAGGCAGCGCAACCAGGCCAGGGCAAACACCAGGGGCGCAGTCTCTACCCCGACCAGTCGCGCCGCCGGATAGTCGCGTGCCAGTTGCACCAGCGTGCCGGCCAGGCCGCAGCCCAGGTCGACAAAAGCAAAGCCCTCGGGCAGGCGGGACAAGCGCTGACTGAGCAACTGCCGCGTACGAGCCCCACTGAGATACAGCGGCACCCGCTCGCGAAAGCTGTTCCAGTTGAGCAACAGCAACAGCAAAAAAGCCACCAGAAACCACCAGCCCGGCCACTGACGCGCCTGTAGAGCCAGCAACGCCGGCAAAAAAAACAGGTTGAGCAACAGCCACCAGCGCCGCAATCCGAGCCACTGACCCAACATTGCCGCCAGCAGCCCCTGTGCCAGCGCCGCCTGCATCAGACTGGGTCGCCAGGCGCCCAGCTGCGCCAGCGCCCACAGCAACAGGGCCATGGATAACAGCGCCAGGAGTTGGGCCAGCAAGGCCAGCAGTGCCGGATAACGGCTGCGTAGAGATTCGAACATGCCGTCGTTTTACCAGCAGGCAAGCGCCAGGGCCATATGGCGCCCGTGCTAAACTCGCCGCCGTTTTCTCCCTGCGGAATCATCATGGCCAAACGCCAACTCACCCGTCGCCAAAGCTGGCGCATCGACAAGGTTCAGGAAGAGCGCGCCGCCCGTGCCGCCAAGCGCGAGTCACGCATGCTCGAAGAGCTGGAAGGCGGCGACCTCGGCCCGGAGCAGACCGGCCTGGTCATCGCCCACTTCGGCGTACAGGTCGAGGTCGAAGCCCTGGAAGGCGAGCTGAGCGGCCAGGTGCAACGCTGCCATCTGCGCGCCAACCTGCCGGCGCTGGTCACCGGAGACCGCGTGGTGTGGCGCCCCGGCCATCAGGGCAACGGCGTGATTGTCGCCCAACTGCCGAGAACCTCCGAGCTGTGCCGTCCGGACATGCGTGGCCAACTCAAGCCGGTGGCCGGCAACGTCGACTTGATCGTGATTGTCTTCGCCCCCCTACCGCACGCCCACGCCAATCTGATCGACCGCTACCTGGTCGCCGCCGAACATGCTGGCATCCGCCCACTGCTGCTGCTCAACAAGGCCGACCTGATCGACGACGAAAACGCCGCACACCTCAACGGCCTGCTCACCACCTACCGTCAACTAGGTTACGAACTGCTGGAAGTCTCGGCGCGCGAAGGTGGCGGCATGGAAGAGCTGAAGGTTCGCCTGGACGGCCACGTCAGCGTCTTCGTTGGCCAGTCAGGTGTCGGCAAGTCCTCGCTGGTCAACAGCCTGCTGCCGGGCGTGGACACCCGCGTCGGCGCACTCTCGGAAGTCACCGGCAAGGGTACGCACACAACCACTACGGCGCGCCTGTTCCACTTCCCGGGCGGCGGCGAGTTGATCGACTCCCCCGGTATCCGCGAATTTGGTCTGGCCCACGTCAGCCGTGACGACGTGGAAGCCGGCTTCATCGAATTCCGCGACCTGCTCGGCACCTGTCGCTTCCGCGACTGCAAGCACGACCGTGAGCCAGGCTGCGCCCTGCTTAAAGCCCTGGAGGACGGGCGTATCCAGCCGCAGCGCATGGCCAGCTACCGCCATATCCTCAGTGGTATCAGCCAAGACGAGTACTGATTAAAAAGCCGCGATCATCGCGGCTTTTTACTTACTCCTGAGGTTCGTCGAACTGCAGGGCACCCTCTTCGAAGATGTTCAATCGCTGTCGCAACTCAGGCGCCTGCACGGGTGCACCAGGCGCGGCAGGCGGAGCTGACGAGGCTTCAGTGGGCACCTCAGGCTGCACAGCGCCTCCATCTTGCTCGCCCTCAATGTCGCGTTGGGCCCTCTTGGTGAGCACGATGATGTCGATGCGACGATTCACCGGATTGAACGGGTCATTGCGGTCAAACAACGCTGATGAGGCATAGCCAACGACCCGCGCCACGTTATCGTCCGGATAGCCTCCCGCCACCAGAGTGCGCCGCGCGGCGTTGGCACGGTTGGCCGACAATTCCCAGTTGCCAAACTCGCCGGTGCCGGCAAAAGGCTTGGCATCGGTATGGCCACTGACGCTGATCTTGTTCGGTACTTCCCTGATGGTTTCGGCGAGGATCAACAGGATGTCCTCGAAATAGGGCTGCAACCGCGCACTGCCGATGTCGAACATGGGCCGGTTCTCGGCATCCATGATCTGGATGCGCAGGCCGTCCTGGGTGATCTCGAAGAGGATCTGATCCTTGAACTTCTGTAACTGCGGGTTCTCATCGACCTTGGTCTGCAATTCCTGCAGCAGGAGCTCCAGGCGCTCACGCTCGATCTGCTCGGCCAGGCTTTCGGCCTGCTCCTTATTGACCGAAGCCTCCTGATCAGACTCGGCGTCGACCGCTGACTCGGCAGCGTCCGGGGCATCCTTCATCTCGGGATTGAGGGTTCGATCCGGCGCCGGTGTTGGCGTGCCTCCTAGATCGATGACGTAGGGGCTGGCGCTCTCGGTGAAGCCGATCGGGTCCTGAAAGTAGCCGGAAATCGCCTTCTTCTGCTCCGGCGTGGCCGAGGACATCAGCCACATCACCAGGAAGAAGGCCATCATAGCGGTGGCGAAGTCGGCGAAAGCGATCTTCCAGGCACCACCATGGTGGCCGCCGGCAACCTTCTTGACCCGCTTGACCAGTATCGGCTGATTGTTCTCCATGGCTCAGCCTTGATCAGTTGCCGCGCATGGCCTGCTCGAGCTCGCTGAAGCTCGGGCGGTGCGCAGGCAGAAGCACCTTGCGACCAAACTCCACGGCCAGGGTCGGCGGCATGCCGGAGGCAGAGGCAACCAGCGTGGCCTTGATCGCTTCGTAAAGATTCAGCTCCTCCTTGGCATCGTGCTCCAGGGCACCGGCCAGCGGAGCGAAGAAGCCGTAGGAGGCGAGAATGCCGAGGAAGGTGCCGACCAGCGCGGTACCGACCTTCTCACCGATCTGAGCGTTGCTCGCGCTGGCGAGGATCGACATGGTGATCACGATACCCAATACCGCAGCGACGATACCCATGGCCGGCATGCCGTCGGCGACCTTGGCGACGGCGTGGGCCGGGTGCTCCAGCTCTTCCTTCAGGCTGGCGATTTCCATGTCGAAGAGGTTTTCCAGCTCGTGCGGCGCCATGTTGCCACTGGACATGATGCGCAGGTAATCACAGATGAACTCTGTCATCCGCGCATCCTTGAGGATCCCCGGATACTTGCTGAAGATCGGACTGGCATTGGGATCCTCGACATCCGCCTCGATGGCCATCATGCCTTCGCGACGGCTTTTGTTGAGGATCTCGTAGAGCAGTTTCAGCACTTCCAGATAGAACGCATGGGTAAAACGACTGCTGAACATCGCCAGCGACTTCTTGAACACGGTCATGAAGGCGCTAGAGGGGTTGGCCTGCAGGAAAGCACCTAATGCAGCGCCGCCGATGATCAGCACTTCGAAGGGATGCACCAGCGCCATGAACTTGCCGCCGGACAGAATGAAACCGCCGATTACGCAGCCGAAAACAACCAGGATGCCGATGATCTTGACCATGAGAAAAATATGCTTGCTGAGTCAGTCGAAAGGGTTATGCAAAACAACCCTTCTATTTATCGGAAGTATTGCGCCAGACTATAGGCAGTAAAGGCGAAAAGCCAGTTTGGCTCAACCTGCATGCCCATGACTCAAGCCTCTCCGCGCAGTCTCGACAGCTGGATCAAGCAGCTCGATGCCGTGCGCCTGCCCATCGCCCGCCAGCATCATGAAATGGCGCGCCGCACCCTGCTCGATGGGCGCAAGTCGCTGCGCGAAATCGCCGACAGCATGCAGGCCAGCCCGGCTATTGCCCTGACCATTTTGCGCGAAGCCAACCGCAACGCTGGCAGTTTTGGTGAACCGGCAGAAAGCCTGGAGATGGCCCTCAATCGCCTGGGCCTGAAACGCGCGGAAACGCTGCTTGAACAGATGCCAGTGCAGGAAGAAGCCGAGATCCCACTGGCCTTGCGCCAGCTACAACTGATCAGCCTGCATGCCTCACAGCAGGCCAATGGTCTGTTTGCCGGCCGACTGGCACGCCTGTGGCAGGAAATACACTGGGGCAGCCTGCTGTTTCTGGCACCGCTATGGCCCCTGGTGGCCCACCAGCCGGCACTGTTCGAAGCCTGGGAAAGACGCGTACTTGGCCAAGGCGAGCCCGCTGCCAAAGTCGAGCGCGAACTGCTCGGCACACCCCTGCTACCGCTGTGCCTGGCACTGGCCCGGCACTGGCGACTACCGGAATGGATCTGCCAGGGCTACCGCCTGCTGGTGGAAGACCGTCGCCTGCTGGTCAAGGCGCTGCACATCGCCCATGACAATGAACATCCGCTGCACCAGCAACAGCTGCTCGATGCCGACCCAGCGCTACGGCGCTGGCTGACCCTGCCAGGCAACTGCGTGCTACTGGCCAACGGCCTGGCCCTGTCCAGCCATCATAACTGGAGCTGCCAGCACCACTTGCGCTGGCAGCGCCTGACGGGCCTGTACCTGCAAACCGCGGTAAACGAACTACAGCAACTGATCCACCAGCAGGCCGTGATGAGCGCGCGCCATCACACCGGCAAGGGTCTCTGGCACCCGACCGAAGCCCTGCTCTGGCCCTGGGACAGCTGTCGCCTGAAGGCACTCCAGCCGCCCGCCGCCCCGCCACCCCGCGACACGCTGAGCCAATGGAAACAGCACTGCTCGCGCCTGCTGGCGCAGCCAAGCGCCTTTGCCAACGTGCTGCAGCTGACCGACTGCGCTGCCGAGGCTGTGTACAGCGGCGGTATGCAGCGGGTGTTGATCCTGCTGGCCGACCGCCAACACAGTCGCCTGCACGCTCAGCAAGCCCTGGGCCTGCAGGACGCCGCCAAGCAACTGCGCCTGGACCCAGCACAGAGCCAGGTGCTGCGTAAACTGCTGGCCGAACCTGGGCAACTGCGCCTGAGCCCGGCCAATATGGCGCAGGTTTCCGCCCTGCTGCCCGGCACGCTCAAGGCCCTGTTCAACGGCGAACACCTGCTGCTGCGCTCGATAGCCCATAACGGCCGGGTGGCGATGCTGCTGATCGTCGATCAGGGCGGCGGCGAATTCGGCGCCACTCAGCTGCAGGTATTCGGCAAGACCGTGCAGTGCATCGAGCGTGCCCTCAGTACGTTCGCTCGACGTAGCAGTTGAACCCGCCGTAACGTTTTCCGCCGCCCGGCGCCGTCAGCATTCGCTACAATCCGCCCTTCCCCTCACGCCACGGAGCCTTTTATGTCCGCCTTCTCCGGCCTGCCGCTAGTGATCGAGCCCGTCGACCTGGCCACTCGCCTGCAGGCTCCCGAGCTGATTTTGCTCGACCTGAGCGGTGCTGCGCGCTACGCCGAGGGGCATATTCCCGGCGCGCACTGGGTCGACAGCAAGCGCACGCAGCTGGGCCTGCCGCCGGCACCCGGATTGCTGCCGGAGCGCGCTCAACTGGAAGCGCTATTCGGCGAACTGGGCCATCGAGCGAATGCCGTCTATGTGGTGTACGACGACGAAGGGGGCGGCTGGGCGGGGCGTTTCATCTGGCTGCTCGACGTGATCGGCCACAGCCACTATCACTTCCTCAACGGTGGCCTGCAGGCCTGGATGAGCGAAGGCCGCGAGCTGAGCCAGGCCGTACCGCCAAGCACATCCAGCCAGATCAGCCTGACGCTGCACGATGAACCTACCGCCAGCCGCGACTATCTGCAGAGCCGCCTGGGCGCGACCGACCTGGCCATCTGGGATGCTCGCAGCCCAGCCGAGTTCAGCGGCGAGAAGCTACTGGCCGCACGCGGCGGCCATGTGCCGGGCGCGGTCAACTTCGAGTGGACTGCCGGCATGGACACCCAGCACGGGCTGCGCATCCGCAGCGACATGGCCGAGGTATTGGAAA
This sequence comes from Pseudomonas sp. zbq_18, assembly GCF_043102245.1. Classification (NCBI taxonomy): domain Bacteria; kingdom Pseudomonadati; phylum Pseudomonadota; class Gammaproteobacteria; order Pseudomonadales; family Pseudomonadaceae; genus Pseudomonas; species Pseudomonas sp. zbq_18. Next base: position 213,258 of record NZ_JBICIT010000009.1, read on the forward strand.
ACCTCGGCATCACCAAGGACAAGGAAGTGATCACCCATTGCCAGACCCATCGCCGCTCCGGCTTCACCTATGTGGTGGCCAAGGCGCTGGGCTATCCGCGGGTCAGGGCCTATGCCGGCTCCTGGTCCGAATGGGGCAACCTGCCCGATACCCCGATCGAACACTGATTTCAAGGAAATGCGATGAAAGAGCGCCTGTTTATCCTCAGCCAGTACCTGCTGCCGCACCACCTGCTGTCACGCCTGATCGGTTTCGCCGCCGAGTGCCGCGCCAGCTGGTTCAAGGACCGCCTGATTGGCTGGTTCGCCAAGCAGTATCAGGTCAACATGGCCGAGGCCGAGGTCGAGAACCTGGCCGCCTACGAGCACTTCAACGCCTTCTTCACCCGCGCCCTGAAGGAAGGCGCGCGCCCGCTGGACGAGACGCCCGGCGCCATTCTCTGCCCGGCCGACGGCGCCGTCAGCCAGCTCGGCCCCATCGAGCAGGGCCGCTGCTTCCAGGCCAAGGGGCACAGCTTTAGCGTGCTGGAACTGCTCGGCGGCGACGCCGAACGTGCCAAACCCTTCATGGGCGGCGACTTCGCCACCATCTACCTGTCACCCAAGGACTACCACCGCGTGCACATGCCGCTGGCCGGCACCCTGCGCGAGATGGTCTATGTGCCGGGCCGCCTGTTCTCGGTCAACCAGACTACTGCCGAAAACGTACCCGAGCTGTTCGCCCGCAACGAGCGCGTCGTCTGCCTGTTCGATACCGAGCGCGGGCCGATGGCCGTAGTGCTGGTCGGCGCGATGATCGTTGCCAGCATCGAGACGGTCTGGGCAGGCCTGGTCACGCCACCCAAGCGCGAGCTGAAAACCACCCGTTACGACGCTGCAGCCCGTACCGCCATCGAACTGGCAAAAGGCGGCGAACTGGGTCGCTTCAAGCTCGGCTCCACCGCCATCGTGCTATTCGGCCCGCAACAGGTGCAATGGGCCGAAGACCTTGCCGCTGGCAGCGCCGTGCGCATGGGCCAAGCCCTGGCTGTACCTCGCAATGCCTGAGCTAAATCGCGCGACGGAACATCCGTCGCGCCTTGCCTGTCGAAGACTTACCCAATCTTGCTGGGTTGGTGCTTGCCTATGCTGCTAGAGTTCCTGCAAAGCTCGTCACCAGAAAGAGCTGCCTGACCCTTGGATATCGTCTCCGGTATGGATAAGCAAAGCCCTCACCTGCTACTGCGTGTTTCGACTCCCGACAGACAGGGCCTGTCCTTCTGCGAAGCAACTCCGCGCGAGTTCAAACGCTGGATTGCCGACCTGCCCAAGGCCAATATCGGCGAAACCGCACGCCAGCTTTACCAATGCCTGGTGGAACTGAACCAGCTGGTCACCCCCAGCGAAAACCGCCTGCAACTGCTCGAGCTGCTGCGCCCTGAGGTGTACTTCGTCTGCAGCCACCTGGAACGCCACTTTCTCAACCAGTCCATCGTCCTCGATGAACGCCCACGCAAGGTCGCCAACCTGTGCCAGGCGCTGCAGAACCACCTGGCCATTGGCTACAAGTTGATCGTTACCCGGGTAATGCCGCGTTTCAGCAAGGACAATGCTCCGGTGCTGGCCATGGCCCTGCAGCGCGCCAGCCATAGCCTGTGCGGCCCACTGGTGCGCGCCAGTCAGCTCTACTGCCCGGTCCCGGAGGGCTTGTGGCTGGAACTGCACCAGCTTTACCTGATGGCACGCCGGCATGGGCTGCAGCAACTGCAGATCAGCGATGGCCTGGCCCGTAATGGTCGCAGCCTGAGCATCGAGCAGGTGTACATCGGCGCATTGCTGCTGGGGTGCGCCCGCTGCAACCAGATGCGCCAAAGCAGCATCGCTCGCCTGGCCGAGGGCCTGGAAAGCTGGAGCAGGCTGGCTACCCTGCAGGCGGCCGATACACCCGGCAGCCTGTTTGCCATCAGCCCACAACTGGATGGTCCGCCTCGCTACAAGTCGCTGTTCGGCGAAGCTGAACTGCATAGCCTGCTGGGCCTCGACCCGACCCCGCTGGTCGATGCCATCAAAGAGTTCCTCCTCCTGCCCCCTGAGAGCACGGAAGCCAAGCAGCTGCAGATACCAGAAGGGATGCCGCTGGATCTGCTGCAGCACCTGAGCTCCGCCTGGGGCGACATCGCCGAACGCACCTTCCAACGCAACCCAGGGCGCGGCAGCCTGTTCATCTGCATTGGCATGTCTGCCCTGCATTTCAATCTGGCCGGGCAACGCAGCTTCGCTGAAGTCCTGAAGCGCCCCGAAGAAGAGCGCAGTGCCCGATTCAGTGTGAGCAACACCAGCGAGGCCGCCGGCCCGGACATCTGGGCAGGCGCCTTCGACGCCCAGCGCATCAGCAACTGGGAGCCCGGCATGCCACTGGAGGAGATCCAGTACCGCTCCACCAAACCGGGCGAACAGCACGCAGTCGAAGAAATCGCCGAGAGCTATCCCAGCCATGAGCTACCCATCGTCAACCACAGTCCGGGCGGCTACTGCCTGAGCTGGCCACGGGAAGTCCCGGGTCAACTGCAGGCCGGAGAGCTGCTGGGCATCCAGGACATGCCCGGGCAATCCTGGAGCGTGGCCGTGGTGCGCTGGATCCGCCAGGTGCGTGGTGGCGGCACGCAGATGGGCATTGAACTGATCGCCCCGCACGCACAGCCCTGCGGCGTACAACTGGTGCGCAAGAGTGAGCAGAACAGTCAGTACCTGCGCGCTCTGCTGCTACCGGAAATTCGCGTGGTATCGCGCCCTGCCACACTGATCACGCCACGCTTGCCCTTCCAGGAGAGCCACAAGGTGCTGATCAACCACAACGGCGAGGAAACCCGCGCCGTGCTCAGTCGCAAACAGAGCTCCACCGGTAGCTTCAGCCAGTTCGAATACCGTCCGCTAACCCAGACGGAACAGCCCGGAGGGACTTCTGTCACAGCCGTGAAAGAGCCCGGCAAGGCTGGGGACGAAGACTTTGACTCCCTCTGGAAGTCGCTGTAGATTGCCGAAATAGACGATTTGTCGCCTTTTTCGCCCGCTCTTCGGCGCACTCCAAGCAAACTCTCATGGCCATCGAAAAAAAAACCATACGGCTGCTGATACTTGAAGATTCGCAGAACGAGGCCGAGCGCCTGGTTAGCTTGTTCCGTAACGCCGGCCGCGCCACCCGTGTTCATCGCATCACTTCCAGCGACAACCTTAACGAAGCCTTACAGCAAAGCTGGGATCTGTTGATCAGCGCCCCGAGCAGCGAGCAGATCGCCCCCAGCGAAGCCATCGGCATCATCCGCCGTCAGGCCAAGGACATTCCCGTCATCCAGCTCACGGATGGCAATGACTCCGACCTCATCACCGAAGCGCTGATGCTCGGCGCTCAGGATGCGCTGCCCCAGGGCGAAGATGAACGCCTGATTCTGGTGGCCAATCGTGAACTGGCCAACCTTGAACAGCGTCGCGCACGCCGCGCGGCCGAGGTGGCCCTGCGCGAAGCGGAAAAGCGCTGCCAGCTACTGCTGAACAGCTCGGTGGACGCCATCACCTACGTCCACGACGGCATGCATATCTATGCCAACCGTGCCTACCTCAAGCTGTTCGACTACGAGGATGCCGACGAGCTGGAAGGCATGCCGATGATCGACCTGATCGCTTCGGCTGATCAGAGCCGTTTCAAAGACTTCCTGAAGAACTATGCCAATGCAGAAGGTGACGCGGAACTGAGCTGTGGCGGAGTCAAACCGAATGGCCAGCAGTTCCAGGCACGCATGAGCTTCTCGCCTGCCACCTATGACGGCGAACCCTGCATCCAGGTGGTCATCCGCGCCGAAAACGACAATGCCGAGCTGGAAGAAAAACTGCGCGAGATCAGCAGCCAGGACCTGGTCACCGGACTGTTCAACCGCTCGCACTTCCTTGAACTGATGGATGGCGCCGCACAACGCGCGATCAACCACAACCAGATAGCCAGCCTCGCCTACATCCGCGTCGACCGCTTCAGCGAGTCCGTTGGCGAGGTAGGTGTAGCAGGCATCGATATTCTTCTGACCGATCTGGCCAACCTGCTGCGCAGCCACTTTGGCAGCGACGTTCAGCTCGCGCGCTTCAGTGACGACGTCTTTACCGCTCTGATCAGCGGTAGCGCACCGGAGCAATGCCAGGAACAGCTGTCCAGCCTGCTGAAAAAGGTCGAGGGACATCTGTTCGATGTCAGCGGCCGCACCGTGCAGACCACACTGTCGATCGGAGTCGCCGGCCTGAGCGAGCAGACCAGCAAGGCGCAGGAAGTAATCGAGAGAGCCCACCGCTGCGCCGACGAAATCAGCGACGGCAATGCCATCAAGACCTACAACCCAGCCGACGAACTGGCTGCCGCCGCCAACCGCGGCAATCTGGTCGCCATGGTGCAGCAGGCACTGGAGAACAACAGCTTCCGCCTGTTGTTCCAGCCCATCATCAGCCTGCGCGGCGATAGCGACGAACATTACGAGGTGCTGCTGCGCCTACTCAGCCCTCAAGGCACTGAAGTGCCACCGACGGACTTCCTCGCCGCCGCACGCGATGCCGGCCTGGCCGAGAAGATCGACCGCTGGGTAATCCTCAACTCGATAAAGTTGCTGGCCGAACACCGCAGCAAGGGCCACAACACTCGCCTGTTCGTACACCTGTCGAGCAGCAGCGTGCAGGATCAGACCCTGCTGCCCTGGCTCAGCGTAGCGCTCAAGGCTGCCCGCCTGCCTTCTGACGCACTGGTGCTCCAACTCAGCGAGCAGGACGCCGTGGCCTACCTCAAGCAAGCCAAAGCGCTCACCCAGGGGCTGGCGGAGTTGCACTGCAAGGTGGCGCTCGGCCAGTTCGGCTGCGCACTCAACCCGTTCAACACCCTCAAGCACCTGAACATCGACTTCGTGAAGGTCGACGGCTCGTTCTCCCAGGACCTGTCCAGCGCCGAGAACCAGGAGGCTCTGAAGACGCTGCTGGCCAGCCTGCACGCCCAGGCCAAGCTAACCATCGTCCCCTTCGTCGAAACCGCCAGCGTGCTGGCGACCCTTTGGCAGGCCGGGGTCAACTACATACAAGGGCACTACCTGCAGGGCCCGAGCCAGTCGATGGACTACGACTTCTCCGCCGGCGACGAATAAGCCGCAAGAAAAAGCCCCGCATCTGCGGGGCTTTTACCATCACTCCAGACCGTCTCGGTCGCGGAAACCCAACAGATAAAGAATGCCATCCAGACCCAGGGTGGATATCGCCTGCTTGGCCGATTGCTTGACCAGCGGTTTGGCGCGGAAGGCCACACCGAGGCCGGCCAGACCGAGCATCGGCAGGTCGTTGGCGCCATCGCCCACGGCAATGGTCTGCTCCAGGCGCAAGCCTTCCTGTTCGGCTAGCTGACGCAGCAGGTCAGCCTTGCGCTGGGCGTCGACGATGGGCTCCAATGCACGCCCCGTGACTTTGCCGTCGACGATTTCCAGCTCGTTGGCAAACACGTAGTCGATGCCCAGCTTGGCCTGCAACTGTTTGGCGAAGTAGGTAAAGCCGCCTGACAGAATGGCGGTCTTGTAACCCAGACGCTTGAGCTCGGCGAACAGCACTTCGGCGCCTTCGGTCAGACGCAGCGAGGCACCTATTTCCTCCAGCACGCCCTCGGAAAGCCCCTGCAGCAGGGCCAGACGCTCCTTGAAGCTGGCGCGAAAATCCAGCTCGCCACGCATGGCCCGCTCGGTGATCTCGCTGACCTGTTCGCCAACACCGGCCGCCTTGGCCAGCTCATCGATCACCTCGGCCTCGATCAGGGTCGAGTCCATGTCGAACACCGCAAGACGGCGGTTACGACGGAACACCGAGTCACGCTGGAAAGCGATATCGACATTCAGTTCCTGGGCCACGCTGAGGAACTCGGCACGCAGGGCATCCACATCGGCCGGCTCGCCGCGCACCGAGAACTCGATGCAACCCTTGCCCTGATCCGCCGGCATGTCCAGGCCCATGCGCCCGGAAAGACGATCGATATGATCAATATTCAGCCCGTACTGGGCGGTGATGGCGCTAACTCGCTGCAACTGCTCGGCGCTTACCTTGCGGGTCAACAGGGTGACGATGTAACGGCTCTTGCCCTGTCCGCTGACCCACTGCTGGTAATCGGCCTCGGACACCGGTGTGAAACGCACCTGCTGATCCAGCTTGTAAGCCGTGAACAGCACTTCCTTGAGCACGGACGAGCCCCGCTCGGTATGCGGAATCTCGACCAGAATGCCGAAGGACAGGGTGTCGTGGATCACCGCCTGACCGATGTCGAGAATATTCACCCCACCCTGAGCCAGGGCCCCGGTGATGGCCGCGGTCAGGCCCGGGCGATCTTCTCCGGTGATGTTGATCAGGACGATTTCGCGCAAGGCGTTCACTCCCATGCAGGCAAGGGGGCAGACGCCCCATGAAAAGGCGCACATTCTAACCGGATTCGCCCCGCCCATGGCACGGGCGGCGCTTTGCCGCCCTGTATGCGCTGGGTATACTGCGCGGCAATTCCCGTCGAGAAGAGCCGCGCTCCCGTGAACCGGCCCGCCCAAGTCAAGCCTGACAATTTCTTCCTCCTGCTGTTCAACGCTCTGCGCCAGCGCCGTGTCCCGCTGGCGTTGCGCATTGCCAGCCACAGTCTCCTGCTGGTCGCCCTGGCGCTGGTGATCTATGCCTGGGTCATGGGTATGCAGTTCAAGCAGGCCATGCAGCAGCAGGCCGACGCCCTGGGCCAAAGCCTGATTGTGCAGACGGCCGCCTCGGCCACCGAGCTGCTGGTGTCCAACGACATCCTCAGCCTCAACGTCTTGCTCAGCAATCTGGCGAAGAATCCGCTGGTGGCCCATGCAGCTATCTACAGCGTGGACAACCGCATCCTCGCCGAAGCCGGCGCGCGCCCGGCACAGAGCCTGCTGGGCGAGGATGACGGGCTGTATTCGACCGTCATCAACTTCCAGGAAGTGATGGCCGGGCAGCTGAGCATCAGCCTGGACATGCAGCAATTCCAGCAGCCGATGACCATCAGCCTGCAGAGCATGGGGCTGCTCAGCCTGATCCTGCTAGCCCTGACCCTGTCGCTCAGCCTACGTTTGGGCCGGCATATCTCCACGCCACTCATGCAGCTGCGCCTGTGGCTGCGCGACCCCGACGATCCTGCGCCGGGCGCAGGCCGCCAGGACGAGATCGGTGACCTGGCCCGCCAGCTGCAAGCCAGACTGGTGCCTGAGAAGCCTGAGCCGGAAGTGCAGTTCGAGGAAGAACAGGATCACTTCGACCCCGAACCAGGCTTCCACGAAGAGGAAGACGCGGAACCGGGCTTCGCCATGCCTGACCTGCACGCGGCAGACGAGGCGAACTTCAACGAGGCTCACCAATACCGCAAGCCCAGCACGCAGCCCGAGGCGGATGACCCCTTTGCCGACCTGCGCGACCTGCGCGACCTGCAGGAGTTGCAAGATCAGCACGCCGCGGCACCTACGCCAGCGCTTCCCGAGCCGGAAACAGAGCCTGAGCTGGAGCCGGAGCCCGAACAGCCGATCAGCAACGCCGTGTTGGCCGTACAACTGGGCGCCCAGGAACAACTGCGCCACCTGCCCCGTGCACGCCTGATGGAGTTGCTGCAGCATTATCGCGACTGCCTGGAAAAGGCCGCGGCGCTGTATCAGGGCAAACTGTTCACCCTGAGCGACGGCAGCAGCCTGATCCTGTTCAGCAGCGCCAACAGCGACGAAGACTACCTGACCCATGCCCTGTGCTGCGGTGAGCTGTTGCGGGCGCTCGGCCATGCCCTGCAGATCGAGGTGGCGGACAGCGGCATCACCTTGCAACTGCAACTGGGCCTGACCCGCAGCGATGAGGAGATCGTCCCCAGCCAGGCCGAACTGCTGCTCAGCGAAGCCGCCCAGGCCGCCCTGGCCCTGGCCCAGCACAGCCGCAACCTGCTGCTGGTGCAACGCAGCGTGGCCGACGATCCGCTGCTGCGCCAGCGGGCGCGCATCCGCGCCATCGCCAGTCCGGAAGGCGCCAGCTGTGTCGAGCGCCTGCTGGAGCCCTACCCTTCGCTGCTGGAGCGGCAACTGGCGCGCATGCACGAACACTCGTGACCACGCCGATCAGCCAGGCGCTGCCCGGATCATCTCTCGGCGTGGCGCCTGGCTCAGTATCAACCCGTTGCCGGCCGGCCTGACTTTCGGCCGGGTGCCATTGCTCCAGCCTTCACCCTCGCCATGCCCTGTGCCAACGCTCAGGCCCGGGTGGTTTCAGCCGCTCTCGGGTATTGGCATCGTTCACGCCTCTGGGTTGCCGCCTACACGGCTGAGCACCGCTCACAGTCCTTCTCTGCAGCGAACAGACCACGACATCCCACCCTTTGCGGGATGTCGCCACCGAGGGCAGGCTGGGTCTGGTGCCATACCTGGGGCTGGCCGGCACCTGCTAACGCACCGGCAACAGCCGCTCTAGCCCCGACAGCAAGCGCGCCAGCGCGCCCTGATTGGCCTGCAGTACGCTCAGTCCGGCCGCGGCCATGCGCGCCGCGACCTGCGGCTCGGCAAATAGCTGGCGCAACGCCGTAGACAACTGCTCGGCATCCGCCACCTCCAGCAGATCCCCCGCCTCGCGCAGCTGATTGGCGATTTCCAGAAAATTGAACAGGTGCGGCCCACTCAGCAGCGGCTTGCCCAGTGCCGCCGGCTCCAACAGGTTGTGCCCACCATTGGCCACCAGGCTGCCGCCGACGAACGCCAGGTCGGCCAGGGCGTAAAGGAACAGCAACTCACCCAGGGTATCGCCCAGCAACACCTGAGTACCGAAAGCAACCGGCTCGTCTATTGAACGGCGCACCGTGACAAAGCCATCACGCCGGCACAGCTCATAAACATCGGCGAAACGCTCCGGGTGACGCGGCACCAGGATCAGCAAGGCATCGGCATGCTCAAGCAGCAACTGGCGGTGGGCCGCCAGAATCACTTCGTCCTCGCCAGCGTGGGTACTGGCCGCGATCCACATCGGCCGCTGCGCCGCGCCCCACTTGGCACGCAACTCGGCAGCACGGACGGGAAGCTGCGGATCGACGCTGAGATCGAACTTGATCGAGCCGGTCACTGCGATGCATTCATTACGCGCCCCCAATTGACGGAAACGCTCGGCCTCAGCCTGGGTCTGCACGGCGATCAGGCTCAGCTCGGCCAGCATCGGCGCCGTCAGCTTGGCGAAACGTGCATAGCCCCGCGCCGAGCGCTCGGACAGCCGCGCGTTGGCCAGCACCACGGGCACCCCGCGGCGATGACAGGCATGGATATGGTTGGGCCACAGCTCGGTTTCCATTACCACCGCCAGACACGGCTGCAGACGCGCCTGAAAGCGCGCGCACGCCCAAGGTAGATCGTAAGGCAGATAGCAATGCTGGATGCGCGAACCGAACAGCGCCTGAATACGCTCCGAGCCGGTCGGGGTCATACAGGTGACGGTGATCGGCAGTTCGGGGTGACGGGCCAGCAGCTCGCGTATCAGCGGTGCCGCGGCGATGCTCTCGCCCAGCGACACGGCATGAATCCAGATACCACCCCGACGCAGGGGCGGCAGGCCGAAGGCGAAGCGCTCGCCAATGCGCCGCCCATAGGCCGGTGCGCGCCAGACGCGCCACAGCAGGCGCAGAAAAATGAACGGCAGGGCCAGGTGCAAAATCAGGCTATAGAGGGTTCTGTTCATGGGCGCGCAGCTTATCAGTCCATCACCTGTAGGTGTTCGGCAAAGGCCTTGGCCAACCACAACGCCGCCGGCCCCAGTGCCTCGTCACGTCGGCAAACCAGTTCCACCACCAACGGCGGCGGCGTCCAGTCGCAACTGAGCTCGACCAGATGCCCCTGGTAAGTCGGGTACTGCACCACATGACGCGGCAACCAGGCCCACCCCAGATTACGCATCAACAGCTCAGCCATGGCGTAAAAGCTGTCGGCCCGCCATACCGACGGGCTGATCTGCTCGCCACCGGGGTAGTGGCTGTCCTGCGGCGCCATCAGCAGCTGCCGATGACGCGCCAATTCGCGCCGCTGCAGCGGGCCGGCAACGGCCAGCGGATGCCCGGCACCACACACGGTGACCATCTCGATGGTGCCCAGGCGCTGGCGCTCCAGTTCGGCGGGCATCTGCTCATGGTGAAACAACAGGCCCAGGTCGGCGCGACGCTCCAGCAGTTTGCGCGCCACATCTCCCTGGGCACCACTGGCCAACTGCACTTCCAGCAGCGGAAACGCCTGAGCCAGGGCCTCCAGGCTATCGAGCACAGGCTGATAGGGCATCGCTTCGTCCTGGGCCAGGCGCAGGCACTCTTCCTCACCACGCACCAGGCCCTGGGCCCGCGCCTCCAGGCGCTCGCCCTGGCGCAGCAGCTCACGCGCCTCCTCCAGCAATGCACTGCCGGCACGGGTCAGGCGCGGCTGACGTCCGCTGCTGCGCTCGAACAGCACGACCCCGAGGTCGGCCTCCAGCAGGGCGATGGCACTGCTCACCGCTGACTGAGCTCGGCGCATGTCTCGTGCCACCGCCGAAAAGGACTGCCCTTCGGCCACGCCGACAAACAGACGGATTTGCTCAAGGTTCCACTGCATACCTATCTCCATAATAGATAGGTAATGACTTTATCCCATCACCCCGAAATCTAGAATGGTGCCGTTCAGCCAGGAGTCATGACATGCACGGCTATTTCTATCTCGCCATCGCCATCACCGCCGAGGTGATCGCCACCACCTCGATGAAAGCCCTGGACGGCTTCAACAAACCGCTGCCACTGTTGCTGGTAGTGCTGGGCTATGGACTGTCGTTCTGGATGCTCAGTCTCGTGGTCAAGACCATCCCGGTCGGCGTCGCCTATGCCGTGTGGGCGGGCCTGGGCATCGTCCTGGTGAGCATTGCCGCCACCGTGCTGTACCAGCAGCGCCTTGACCTGCCCGCCATGCTCGGCATGGCCCTGATCGTCGCCGGCGTGGTGGTGATCCAGCTGTTCTCGCAGAGCGTCGGCCACTGATCGACCGACCCAGGGCAGGCGCGCGTTATACTGCGCGCCTGTTCAGATGCGAGCCTTATTCATGTCCCAAGCCCTCAGCACCGATGTCCTGATCGTCGGCGGCGGTATCGCCGGCCTCTGGCTCAACGCCCGCCTGCGCAAGCTGGGCTACTCCACCGTCCTGGTGGAGAACGCCAGCCTCGGCGGCGGGCAGAGCGTGAAGTCTCAGGGCATCATCCACGGCGGCGCCAAGTACGCCCTGCATGGCGCCCTGACCGGCGCCTCCGAGGCCATCGCCGACATGCCGCGACGCTGGCGCGAGGCACTGAGCGGCAGCGGCGAGCTGGATCTGCGCGGCGTGCGCCTGCTGTCCGAGGCTCACTACCTGTGGTCACCCGGCAGCCTGGCCGGCAACCTCACCAGCTTCTTCGCCAGCAAGGCAGTGCGTGGCCGCGTCGACCAGGTCAAGGGCGAGCAGTTGCCCCCCGCCCTGCAACACCCCAAGTTCAAGGGCAAGGTCTACCGCCTGGCTGAACTGGTGCTCGACGTGCCCAGCCTGATCACACGCCTGGCCGAACTGGCCGAGGACAGCCTGCTGCACGGCCACGCAATCAGCGCGCTACGCGAGAACGATCAACTGACCGGCCTGGTGGTCGACGGCCGGGAAATCCGCGCCCAGCGCATCGTGCTCGGTGCCGGTGCCGGCAACGCCGCCCTGCTCGCCACACTGGACGTACAGCAGCCACAACAGCAGCTGCGTCCGCTACACATGGTGCTGGTCAAGGGGCCGGGCCTGAAGCCGCTGTATGCGCACTGTCTGGGCGGTGGGCCCAAGCCGCGCATCACCGTCACCAGCCACCCTGCCGCCGATGGTCAGTGGGTCTGGTACCTGGGTGGCGACATTGCCGAAGCCGACGGCGTGGCCCGCGACGAAGGCGCACAGATTCGCGCCGCACAACAGGAGCTGGGCCAACTGCTGCCATGGATCGATCTTGCCACCGCACGCTGGGCCTGCCTGCGGGTCGACCGCGCCGAACCGGCACAATCCGGCCTGGTGCGCCCCGACAACGCCTTCCTCGCCGAGCAGGGCCGGCTGCTGGTGGGCTGGCCAACCAAGCTGGCGCTGTCCCCGGACTTCAGCGACCGGGTCATCGCCGCCCTGCAGCGCGACGGTATCCAGCCAGCTCAGCACTCGGCACTGCCCGAACTGCCGCGCCCCCCTCTGGCGCAGCCGGTCTGGGAGGAACTGCTGCCATGAGCCTGCACGACCTGCACCGCCCGCTGGGCTGCAGCGGCCTGATCGTCTCGCCGCTGGGGCTGGGTACCGTCAAGCTGGGCCGCGACCAGGGCGTGAAATACCCCAACGGCTTCACCATCCCCGACGATGCCGCCGCCCGCGCCCTGCTCGACCAGGCCCGCGCGCTCGGCATCAACCTGATCGACACCGCACCGGCCTATGGCGTCAGCGAGCAGCGCCTGGGCCCGCTGCTGCGCGGACAGCGCCAGGACTGGGTGATTGTCAGCAAGGTCGGCGAGGAGTTCGACAACGGCCAATCCAGCTTCGACTTTTCCCCGGCACATGCGCGTCTATCTTTGGAGCGCAGCCTCAAGCGCCTGGAAACCGATCATATCGACCTGCTGCTGGTGCACTCGGACGGCAACGACGTCGCCATCCTGCGTGACAGCGGGCTCTACGAAACCCTGGCGGAGTTCAAACGCGAAGGCAAAATCCGCGCCTTCGGCCTCTCTGGCAAGACGGTCGAAGGCGGCCTGCTAGCGCTTGAGCAAGGCGACTGCGCGATGGTCACCTACAACCTCGCCGAGCAGGGCGAGAAGCCAGTGCTCGACTACGCGGCCGCCCACGGCAAGGGCATCCTGATCAAGAAGGCCCTGGCCAGCGGCCATGCCGTACTGCGCGAAGGGCAGGACCCGATCCAGGCCAGCTTCGAGTTGTTGTTCAGCCACCCCGGCGTCAGCAGCGCCATCGTCGGCACCATCAACCCGCAACATCTTGCGGCAAACGTCGCGGCCGCCGCCGCCGCGATACGCGGCTAAACTGCAAGGCTCCGACCCGCCGCCTGTACCGGGCGGCCCCGATCGAGGAGCCGATATGTCGAGACTGCTGGCGCGCAAGGATCCTACGGCGTTCAAGACCCTGCCACTCTACGTGGAGGCTGATCGCGAACGCCTGCACTACCGCAGCCTGGGCCTGCCGCTGAATTTCAGCCAGATGCTCGAACGCCGCCGCGGTATCGCGATCAGCAACCCGCAGCACTTCGCCGTGGAGCTGGCCAACCTGGGCGTCTCGGTGCGGCTGACCCTCAACTGGCAGGGCCGCGACTACTGGCTGGTGGTGCGCCAACGCCGCCCCGACCGTGGCGATGTAGTGCTCAAACTGATCTCCGGCTATGTACCGGCCCACGAACTCAATCTGCCGCTGCTCACCGCCATTCAGGAGGTAGCCGAGGAGTGCCTGATCGAGAGCGAAGGCAGCTGGTTGACTGGCCGCTTTGCCGACACCTGGCTGCCGGCACCGTACCAGAACGCCCTGCGCTACCGGGAGAGCAGTCACTTTCGCCTCAGCCCGCTATCAGGCGCAGCCCGCCCGGTACATTGCGGCAACCTGACCCTGCTGGAGCGACCCAGGGCCTACGTGCACCTGCCCACAGCCTCTCTGCAACTGGTCTACGACCTGCGTCTGGAGCTGCCTGAAGATTGCCGCCAACCCAGCCTGTTCCATGTCGACGAGCGCCTGGAAGAACAGCAACTGGTAGCCCGCCTGGAGCGCCGCCGTCCGGATCTCTACCTGCTGCCGCTCAGCAGTGGCTTGCCCAGTGGCGAGCTGCTGCACCTGCAACAGGGCGAACTGCGCACGGCCAGCACACGCGGACTGTGGTTGTCGGAAAGTTTCGCCGCTCAGGAAGGCTGGCTGGTGCGTGATGAGCGCATCCGCTGGAAGGACTGGCTGGCCGGACTGGAACGTCCGACCAGCAAACCGGGGCGGCGCACCGGCTGACGCTATTTGCTGCGAATTTTCTCGACGATGGCGGTAGTCGAGCTGTTTTCCACCAGCCCCAGTACCCGCACTTCGCCTCCGTAGGCTCGAACGATGTCGGCACCGACCACCTGGTCGATGCCGTAATCGCCGCCCTTGACCAGCACATCCGGCTGGATGGCACGCAGCAGGTTCTCCGGGGTGTCCTCGCTGAAGCTCACCACCCAATCCACCGCGCCCAGACCGGCCAGCACCGCCATGCGTCGGTCCACCGAATTGATCGGCCGGCCCGGGCCTTTGAGGCGCGACACCGAGCCGTCATCGTTGACCGCCAGCACCAGGCGGTCGCCCTGGGCGCGAGCCTGCTCCAGATAGGTCACATGGCCGGCGTGCAGAATGTCGAAGCAGCCATTGGTGAAGACGATCTTCTCGCCATGAGCACGGGCATCGTCGATGGCCACCAGCAGTTGCTCCAGGCCCAGCACGCCACGTTCGGAACCCTGCTCGCGCTGCACCGCACGGCGTAGCTCAGGCGCGCTGATGGCGGCGGTGCCCAGCTTGCCGACGACGATACCGGCCGCCAGGTTGGCCAGGGCCACCGCCTGCGGCAGTTCCTCACCCGCAGCGATGGAGGCCGCCAGGGTGGAAATCACCGTGTCGCCGGCACCGGTCACATCGAACACTTCTCTGGCCCGGGCCGGCAGGTGCAGCGGTGCGTGGTCCGGGCGCAGCAGGGTCATGCCATGCTCGCCGCGGGTGACCAGCAGCGCACCCAGTTCCAGCTCGCGCATCAGCTTGGCGCCCTTGGCCACCAACTCGGCCTCGTCGTCGCAATGCCCGACGATGGTCTCGAACTCGTTGAGATTTGGGGTGATCAGGCTGGCGCCACGGTAGATGGAGAAGTCCTTGCCCTTGGGGTCGGCCAGCACCGGAATCCCCTTGGCCCGCGCCAGTTGCACCAGCGCCTGATGGTTCTGCAGCGCGCCCTTGCCATAGTCGGACAGCACCAGCACCTTGACGCCATCGAGCAGCCGCTCGACATCCACAGCCAAGGCGGCAGCGTCAGTGTTGAAAGGTTCTTCGAAGTCCATGCGCAGCAGTTGCTGGTGACGGCTCATCACCCGCAGCTTGACGATGGTCGGCTGAGTATCGATACGCTGAAAATGGGCGCTGACACCCGCCGCAGCCAGGCTGTCGGTGAGGCTATCGGCAGCTTCGTCCTCGCCGGTCACACCCACCAGCAGCGCCGGAGCACCGAGGGCAGCAATGTTCAGCGCAACGTTGGCCGCACCACCGGGACGATCCTCGATCTGCTCGACCTTGACCACCGGCACCGGCGCCTCGGGGGAAATCCGCGACGTGCCGCCATGCCAGTAGCGGTCGAGCATGACGTCGCCCACCACCAGAACGGGGGCTTGATCGTAACGGGGCATGGAAAGCTTCATTGCGGCTCCGGGCAGCGGAAAAACGGCGGCAATGATAACACAGCAGCCCACCCGCCCCAGGCAGGCGGGCTGCCCGATCAGGCCTCCTGCTCAGTCGGCGATGCCTCGTCGGCATCCTCGAACTGCTTGGCATGCAGACGCGCGTAGTAACCATTCAACGCCAGCAAATCGGCATGACTGCCGCGCTCGACGATCTCCCCCTGGTCCATCACCAGGATCTGGTCGGCCTTTTCGATGGTGCTCAGACGGTGGGCAATGACCAGCGTGGTGCGTCCTTTCATCACTTCGTCCAAAGCGGCCTGAATGTGTCGCTCCGACTCGGTATCCAGGGCCGAGGTCGCCTCGTCGAGAATCAGCAACGGTGCATTCTTGAGCAGCGCCCGGGCAATGGCCAGACGCTGGCGCTGCCCGCCGGACAGCAGCACACCGTTCTCGCCGACCAGCGTGTCGAAGCCCTGCGGCAGCTTGTCGATGAACTCCGCTGCGTAGGCGGCTTCGGCCGCCTGGCGCACCTGTTCGAAGGGCGCGCCAGCAAGATCGCCGTAGGCAATGTTGTTGGTCACACTGTCGTTGAACAGGGTGACGTGTTGGGTAACCAGGGCGATATGTTGGCGCAGGTTGCGCAGGGTGAAATCCTCGACATCCAGGTCGTCCAGCAGAATCTGCCCATGCTCGTGGTGGTAGAAGCGCGGAATCAGGCTGGCCAGGGTCGATTTGCCACTGCCGGAACGCCCCACCAGGGCGATCATCTGCCCAGGCTCGGCGACGAAGGAAATATCCCTCAGTACCGGCTTCTCGGCCCCAGGATACTGGAAGCTCAGGTTGCGCACCTCCAGACGACCACTGACCCGCTCACGCTCCTGCGTGCCACGATCGATCTCGGGAGCCTCATCCAACTGCTCGAAGATACTTTCCGCGCCGGCTACACCCTTCTGAATGGTCGAGCTGACTTCGGAAAGCTGGCGAATTGGCTTGGGCAACAGTCCCGCCAGAGTGATGTAGGCCACCAGATCGCCGGTAGTGGCATCGCCGCGCAGCAGTAACACCAGAAACATCAGCACGGCCATGGCGCTGTAGATCACCAGTTGCAGGCTGGGTGTATACACAGCGCTGGTCTTGACCATGCGCAGCTGTTTGGCCTTGTTATCATCGGCCGCCTTGAAAAAACGCTGACGCTCGTAGGCCTCACCACCAAAGCTGCGCACCACCCGGTAGCCCTGGATGGTTTCCGAGGCCACATGGGTCACATCCCCCATGGCCACCTGGATCTTCTTGCTCTGCTTGCGGAATTTCTTGCTGGCACTGCTCACCATCAAACCGATCACCGGCAGAATCGCCAGCATGACCATGGTCAGTTTCCAGTTCATCCACAGCAGGCTGGTGAAAAGAAACAACACAGTCATGCCTTCACGTACTACCACCTTGATCGCATCGGTGGCAGCACCGGTGACCATGGTGACGTTGTAGGTGATTCGGGAAATCAGGTGCCCCGAGTTATGGCTGTCGAAATAGCGGTTGGGTAGGGTGAGTAAGTTGTTGAACAGGGCGATGCGCAAATCCTGAACCAAGCCCATGGAGACCTTTGCCAAGTAGAAGTTGCCCAAAAAAGAACCAATACCTTGCCACAAGGCGATTACCACTATCAGCAACGGTACGGCCTGCAGGAGTGGCAAATTAGCCACCCAGGGCGCATATTCGAGCAGCCAAGGTACTTCGGCAAACAGCCCGGCCTCAGGGTTATTCAGACCATCGACGAAGAACTTAAGCATGTACCCCAGCATCGGCTGGGTCGAAGCGAAAATCAGGAACCCTAGAATACTGATGGCGAAAAGCCCCCAGTAAGGCACCACGTATTTCAGCAAACGCAGATAAACCTTGAGGCTTGAAGGGGCAGCGGTATTCTGTTTGCTCATGAGGACATCACTGGTTCAAAGGTGGCGCGAGTCTACCATAGAGGCTATCGGCGCTTAGCCAAGGCACTGCCGAGTCGGCTATGATTCACCCTTTTGCACCGAGCCGCCGCATGCAGACGCTAGACCTTGCGAGTTACCAGACCCTGCGCAGTGGCGCCACAGTGCTTGAAGCCGACGGCCATGGCGACAAGGTGCTGCAGTTGCCGGACGGCAGATTTCTCAAGCTGTTTCGCCGCAAACGTTTGATCAGCTCCGCAGCGCTCTACCCCTATGCCCAGCGCTTCAGCGACAACATCACAGCGCTACAGCAACGCGGTATCCCCTGCCCCGAGGTCGAAGCAATCTTCCGAATACCCGCCATTGAACGTGACGCTGTACTCTATCGCCCACTGCCCGGCCACACACTGCGCCAGGTACTGAAGGCCAGCCAGCCTGACATCAATGGACTAGACGCGAAACTGGCAACCTTCGTTGCCCACCTGCACAACAACGGCGTGTACTTCCGCTCACTGCACCTCGGCAATATCCTCCTTACCGACCGTGGCGAACTAGGATTGATTGATGTCGCCGACATGCAGTGCCAGAAGCGCCCGTTAAATGTCTGGAAGCGCAAACGCAACTTCAAGCATCTGCTGCGTTACACCAAAGATCAGCAACTGCTTGAGCAGTATCTTGGCTTGGACAACCTCAAGCGCTTATATCAACTGGCACTTTGATAAAGCGTACTCAGGCAATGAGCACAGATGATTCACAGCCTCAGCCGAGCTCATTCTCGATGCATCGGTTAGACCCCGCCAGCTCAATGAAGACCATCGATAACCCCTGACTCAGGATCGCGCTCTGAAGTACGCGCTGCCAACACCAGACTAAGTGCGATGGGCAGCCAGGTGATCAACCAGTCTGCATTGGGCTTAAACCACAGCCCGATGCCATCGGTCAGCAGAGCAACGGTGGAAAAGGCCCACAGCCCCAGCAGGGCGAATCCCAGCCGAGAGTATCGATTACGCCAGGCACGCAAGAGCACACAGCCCCATAAAGCAACGAAAAGCGCCAATCCAACAATGCCCCAGCGGATCCCAAGATCGAGATAGATGTTATGCGGATGCCTGTAGGTCTTCCCTTGCGACTCAACGAGAATGCTGTAGTCATTGAAGCCAAGGCCAAACTTCCAATGCTCTGCAAAGATCACAAGCCCTTTGTGCAACAGCTCCGGGCGGTGTGAAAGTCCGCGCTGTGCCAAGAACTCGGGCATACATAGCGCTAGTACCAATACTCCTAGGGTGCCCAGCACCAAAGCAGCAACACCCATGCGAGAGGGACGAGCCATCACACAGACCAGAAAGGCCGCCAATAAGGCGATCCATACACCGCGCGTCTGACTGAAAAGCAGGAAAACTGCCAGTCCTCCCCCCACCAAAGGAAGAAGCAGATAGCGCCAGCCACCCTTCCAATGAAAACCCAGCAAACATCCGAGCACGGCCAGCGCGCCTACAGCGTGAGCCGCCATAATAATGGTGTCCCACAGACCAATCGCCGCTACACGACTACTGGCCGGATGATCGTTCAGCACATAGAAATCGATGACTGACCACAAAGCAAAGGGTCCCGCAACCAGCGCGGCTATCCGCAGCTGCCACTCAATCGAGTAATGCCGTTGCTGCGCAGCAGCCAGCACACCTAGCAGCGACAGAAGCACATAGAAAGGGAGTTTGGCATCCCTCAACCCATCTACCCCGTCCTGCACAGCAATGACTAGCAGGGTCCAAGCCGACAGAAGGACAAATAGAATCAGCTCTGGCTGCGGCAACAGGCGCCTAAACTGTACGCAACCCAACGCAAGTAAACCCGGAAGCCAGAGCAAGAGGATTAGTCCCTGATGGTAGAGCTTGTTGCTGGGAAAAACCCAGGGTGCACAAAGCAACACCAGCACACCGACCAAGGCCCAACTCGCCAGGACGTCTAGGCGTGGATACGCGACTCTCATCTCAACACCTTGCCATCAACATACGCTGCGCGACCCGCTGTAGTTGGGCAGCATCGGCATCGCGCCAGCTTCCCTGGATGCAATACTCGGCCGCCAGATAGCGTAGAAACCCTTCGCGCACCTCCGGCTCCAGCTCCCACTCCGGAAAACACCGCGCCAGCGCCAATAACTCACTGACGGAGTCAGCATGTGCCACCAGACCCGGTATATTGAAAAAAGCCTGCCCCAGTGTGAGCACCGGCTTACCCAGCAGCAAGCTCTCGAGCCCGACAGTCGAGTTGATGGTAACGACATAATCGCTGGACTCGATTAGCTCCTGAGTAGCATTGCCGTTGGCAAACAGAAGTCGCTCATGCACCTGTTCGTGCAAGTCTGGATAACGCTCTCGACTTGAAGGGTGCTCCTTGAACACCACGGTCAAACTGCATTCCTCAACCAACATTTTGCCCAAGGCGAACAGCTGACGCATGTCAGCTATCCAGGGGGAGTACAGACGAATTTGAGTGTCGCGGTCATCCTGAAACGGGATGAAGACATAATGAGGCGGCAACTGAACCGGCTCCGCCCCTTGACCTCTTGACTTGCGCGGCACCAGTTCGAGACGCGCTTCGGCAGCGCCCTCGTCGGCCTGATATGCACGATAGAAAGCAGCATCCCGTGGGACAGAATTGCGGTAATTGACCCCCATGGGATCCAGCGTCGTAGTATCCGGGAGCAAGCCATTCTCGAAGAAGAAGGTGCCGCAACGCTCAGGCCGCAGGGCCAGTAATAGCTGACAATAGCGATGAGAGCCATTCCACATGGCCAGATTGACAGGTTGCTCCCTGCACAGAAGGGCTTCGACTCGAAGCGCCACCCAGGCAAGCTCAAGGCGCAGCAACATGCGGTAGACAACCCCTGCATACTTGCGCTTAACCCTACGCTCCTGGCACTTTTCCTCGATCAAACCACGCCAATCTATGCGAGCGATAATTGCAGGCAAGCGCCACAGGCGCGGCCAGGGCAACTGCCCGGGCTCAACGACTTTACCCTGTAAATCCGTCTCATCGAGCAGGCGTTTGAAGTAGATACTCTGATGCTTGGCCAGAGCGAAAAATAGAAATTGGGTCATTCGTCAATCCAGCTAGAGGCGTTGAGCATCGAATCAGGCATGTCGCGTACGCACAGCTTGGGCGATATGACTGAACATGTGGCGAGCGCGAGAGGCGCTATCCACCATACAGAAGGGCGGGAGCTCAATCAGTATCCACGCGGAAGCAGCATCATGGTGCCCCCTCTCGCCACTGATGAGGCACATATCGGGTTTAGCGGCCCCGCACTTGCGCGCCTCGGCGCGAAGCCAGCCATGCCACATAGGACAGGCCTTGAGGATGCGAATACCCATCTCATATGCCAAGACACAGATCAGCCTGACGACAATCCGGTAACCATGATGTTTGTTCCGGAAGGTATCGTTGAATACGTTTGCTCGGAGCATCTACTTCTACTCGACTGTCGACTCCAGCATCTGGGAGTGAACAGGCAAGGCCTTCCGATCCAGCAATGCGGTCAATGCCTCAAGGTTCCTGGCTAAACCAGCACAACCATGGGTCAAATGGTACTCGGCAAAAGCGTGCCCCTGTTGCAATGCAACCTCATACTCGCGCTCAACCGAGGCGATACGGGCCTGTAGGGCGTCTACCGAAGTGATACAAGGCCCGAAGAAACGCTCCTGTGAAAAGATATCTCGCTCGCCACTGGCATTGACATAGATCACCGGGCGCCGGGCCAGCGCAGCTTCGATCACCGCATTAGACATGATGTTAACCACCACCGACGCAGCTTGGAGGGCCTCCGCCAATCCACACTCTCGAGGTAAAACACGCAGGTTATCGAGCAATGGTGCAGTTTCCTGCCAGAACAGCACCCGGCTGCGCGGATGCGGCTTTACCAGCACCTGATACTCAGGATGCTGCACGGCCCAATCACGAAGCAGTGCATAGGTAGCCTGGTAGCCAGACTGTTTTTCCTTGTCCGGACCGACCCCCAAGATCAGCAATACTCGCCGCGCTGACTCCGCCGGAAGCAAGTCGTAGGTCTGATCGATCATGTGCGAGCCCGCCAGCACCGCCTGCGAGCTGCCGAATCGCAGTTCGCGGGCCTGCAGAGCCTCCAGTGAGCTCTGACCGAACAGAAAGTAGTAGTCGTAGTCATTCATCCCCAGGCGCCGCGACCCTTCGACGGTCGTGGCGTGAGCCAGATGCACGAGCAGCCCCTGGCGGGCATTCAGCGCAAGACGCAGAAACGGCGCGAACAGGCTACCGTTGCGGTCGTTCAGCAGTATGCACGGGCGATAATGCTCCACCAGCCACTCGGCGTGCGCAGCAAAAGCGAAATAGCGCGTCGGTACAGGATGGGGTGGAAGCTTGAGCATTCGTTCACGCAGAATCAGCGACGAATCCTGCAGAGCTATTTCCACCAAGTTAAAACCACCCGAGACCAATGCGTCTTTGAGCAGTTTCTTGCGCTGCAAAGGGATGACTTTGGGCATCGACTGCAGCAACAGAAAGTCACACGCCTGTACCGAATTTGCATCGGAAAGGCGCCTGCGTGCTCGCACACCAAGCCACCAATCCTCACAGGCCTCACGCAAGAAGCGCAAGCCGCTTCCCAGCAGACCGTAACGCTCGCGCAGTAAGAGCCAACGATAACGATCCAGAGCACGCGCCCTAGTCAACCAAGGATTAGTGGACATCGACATGTTCCAAGTTGACCAGCAGTGGCAGTGACCAGAACTGACGACACGCCGCCTGATCAGAAAACTCAGACTCGAGTTTCATCAGCATATCCTGGCGCTGCATGGGCAGCCTTTCGGTGGCTACCTGCTGTAGAAGAACAGTTGCCAACGCCGAAGCGTTGCCCAAAGGAAACAACTGCCCTGCGGCAGCTGCGACCTCACGCCCCCCACCGCAGTCTGTAGCAATCAGCGGCACCCCGGCCGCCATCGCCTCCAGCAGTACCATGCCGAACGGCTCGTGGTCGGAACTCAGTGCGAACACATCGAAGGCTTTGAAATAGCGGCGCCCGTGGGCAACCTGGCCGAGAAAGCGTACCGACTCGGCCACGCCGAGTTCGGCCGCCAGGGCCTTGAGCGAATGCTCCAGGCGGCCGCTGCCCATGATCGCCAGCAGGCTGCCGGCAGGCAGCTGCGGCAGGGCCAGGGCGAAGCCGCGGATCAGGGTGGCCTGGTCCTTATCCGGATGCAGGCGGCCGACGTTGCCGACCACCCAGGCGTCCTGCGGCAGCCCGAGGTGGGCGCGGGCCTCCTCACGGGAAACCTGTTCGGCCTGCACGGCCTCAATGTCGATGCGGTTGTACAGCGTCTCGATGCGCTCGTCCGGCCAGCCACGCAGAGCCCGGCGAATCTCGTCGCGCACGGCGTTGGACACCCCGAGCAGCAGCAAACGCTCACGGAAACGGTTGATGAACAGGCGGCGACTCAGACGACCATAGACGCCGAACGCGTGGTGCACGCCGATCACCGGCAGCGCTGTGCCCAGCAGCGCCACGTAGATCGGCTTGAAGCGATGGGCGATGCACAGGGCAAAATCACGCGTGGCCGCGATACGGCGGATGTCGCGGATCGCCTTGAGCTTCAGACCACTGACGTCCTTGCTGCGGTAGTCGAGAAAGATCACCTCGTCCGAGGCCGAGCCCTGCTCCACTTCGGCGCTCGGCGCGCCCGTCAGGTAGACGGTGCAGACCTTATAGCGCGTGCCTTGGAACAGCACGGCGTACTGCCGCGCGCAGTCCAGGAAGGGCCCGTCGTAGCCATGACAGAACTGCAGAACCCAGTGCTGCCCGGCAGCCTCTGCGTTAGACGTGGTCATACCAGTCACGGCCGTCCTTGACCACGAGGATGTCTTCCATGATCAGGTACTGCAGGTCAGAGCCGTAGAACATGTTCAGCGCGTCGGTCGGCGAGCAGATCATCGGTTCGCCACGACGGTTGAGCGAGGTGTTCAGCGACACGCCGTTGCCGGTGAGCTTTTCCAGCTCGACCATCAGGTCGTACCAGCGCGGGTTGTACTCACGCTTGAGCACCTGGGCGCGCGAGGTGCCGTCCTCGTGCACCACTTCGCCGACACGGGTCTTCCACTCTTCGTTGACCTCGAAAGTGAAGGTCATGAACGGGCTCGGATGGTCGACCTTGAGCATCTGCGGCGCCACGGTGTCGAGCATCGACGGGCAGAAGGGTCGCCAGCGCTCACGGAACTTGATCTGCTCGTTGATACGGTCGGCGACGCCCGGCACGCTCGGGCAGCCAATGATCGAACGACCACCGAGCGCGCGAGGCCCGAACTCCATGCGCCCCTGGAACCAGGCCACGGGATTGGCGTCGACCATGATCTTGGCGATGCGCTGCGCGGTGTTGTCGATGCGCTTGAACACCGGTTTGTTCGGGTGTTTGGCGCAGGCGGCGATGATTTCTTCGTTGGAATAGGACGGGCCGAGGTAAACGTGCTCCATCTTCTCCACCGGCACGCCGCGCTGGTGCGAAACGTAGGCGGCAGCGCCGACCGAGGTACCGGCGTCGCCGGAAGCGGGCTGCACGAACAGCTCCTTCACATCGTCGCGGGCGATGATCTTCTGATTCAGCTTGACGTTCAGCGCACAACCGCCGGCGAAGGCGATCTTGCCGGTTTCCTTGAGAATGTCGCCGAGGTAGTACTCCATCATCTCCAGCGCCAGCTTCTCGAAGAGTGCCTGCATGCTGGCGGCATAGTGGATGTAAGGGTCGTCGGCGATGTCGCCCTGGCGCTTCGGGCCCAGCCACTCGATCAGCTTGGGCGAGAAGTAGTAGCCCTTGCCGTTTTCCTTGTAACGACGGAAACCGATCACGTTGGCGTAGTCGGTATTGATGATCAGCTCGCCGTTCTCGAACTTGGCCAGGCGCGAGAAGTCGTACTTGGCCGCATCGCCGTACGGCGCCATGCCCATGACCTTGAACTCGCCATCGAGCATCTCGAAGCCGAGGAACTCGGTGATCGCGCCGTACAGGCCGCCGAGCGAATCCGGATCGTAGAACTCCTTGATCTTGTGGATCTTGCCGTTCTCGCCGTAGCCGAAGAAGGTGGTGGCGTACTCGCCCTTGCCGTCGATGCCGAGGATCGCGGTCTTCTCGGTGAAGCCCGAACAGTGATAGGCGCTGGCAGCGTGGGCCAGGTGGTGCTCGACCGGCTCGATCTTGACCTTCTTCAGGTCGAAGCCCAGTTGCTCCAGGCACCACTGGATCTTCTTGTGGTAGCGCTTGTAGCGGCGATTGCCCATCAGGATCGCGTCGAGGGAGCGATCCGGCGCGTACCAGTAGCGCTTGGCGTAGTGCCAGCGGGCCTTGCCAAACAGGCTGATGGGGGCGAAGGGAATCGCCACCACGTCGACGTCGGACGGTTTGATCCCGGCCTGTTCCAGGCAGAACTTGGCGGATTCGTAGGGCATGCGGTTCTTCGCGTGCTTGTCGCGCACGAAGCGCTCCTCTTCGACCGCAGCGATCAACTTGCCGTCGATGTACAGGGCGGCGGACGGGTCATGGCTGAGCGCGCCGGACAGGCCGAGAATGGTCAATGCCACGGAAAAGCCTCTTGCTGCTACGGGCGGCCGAGCCGCCACGGAAAGTGGAAGGCGAGCCACGGCTCGCCCAAACAAAGCCAGGGATTATAGCCGCAGCGCCGGGCCGAGGGTATCGCCGACTGCTGACCGAGCGGTCGTTGTCATAGACGCGGCAGACGCTGGTCCAGCAGGCGATGGAGCGCCGAGTCCTGCGGCCAGTTGCGCAGGAAGCGGGCACGGTCCCGAGCGAAGGCCGGCGCGAACGAGGCCTGACTGCGGTGCTGGCGCATGGCGTCGAGGTCGATCAGGCTCCAGCGGCCGCCCTCCCAGAACAGGTTGGTGCCCTTGCAGTCACCATGGCTGATACGCTCGCGAAGCAGCGCCGCGAACAGCCGATCCAGCGCCTGCAGCTCCTCTTCCGGCGGCGCGCTGTCGAGATAAGGGGCGAAGCGCGTCAGCAGATCCTCGCCCGCGCAATGCTCGGTCAGCAGCCAGGCCCGGCTGCGCAGCCAGCACCAGCGCTGCTCGCGCACCGCCAGCGGGCGCGGCGTGGCGATCCCCAGCAGTTCCAGGCGATGGCCCTCTACCCAGCTGTGCCACGCCCGGCTCGGCCGCCAGAAGCGTTTGAGCCAGTGGCCCCAGCCCTTGATGTTGTAGCGTTTGAGCACCAGCGCGCGATTGCCCGACTGCACCAGCGCCACGGTGGCGCTGCCGCCATCCTTGAGCAGGCGACCGGCCGCGATGGCGGCATCCGGGTCGTCCAGCAGCGGCGCCAGCTCGGCTTGCTGGGCACGCCGCACCACCCGCAGCCCGAAGGCGCCGACGCGCGCCGCAAACAGGCTGCAATCGCGCCCGACCTTCTTCAGGTAGTCGCGCAGGCGCCACTGGCGCACCTTGGCGATTTCCTTGAGCAGCGCCTCCAGCGGCAGTGCATGCTCGCCGTTGGCCAGCAGATAATGGATCAGCAACTCTTCGAGATAGGGCTCCAACTCGGCCGGCAACTGGGCGAAAAATACCCCGAGGTTCTCCAGCACACGCTGGCGCGATAGCGGCTGACCGGGCGTCTCGGACTGCACGCCGCCGCCATCGATCAGATAGAGCCGGCCCTGCTGGCGCAGCAGATTGTCCAGATGCAGATCGGATTGCCACAGGCCGCGGGCATGCATGCCGGCGATGGCGCTCAAAGCCTCGGCCAGCACCGCCTGCTGCCCTTCGGACAGAAGAGCTTCGCGCTCGACCAAGCACCAGGCGTCCCACAAGCTTTCCGCGGCGTCGAGGTAGTCGAACAGCAGCCAGCCGCCCTGCCCCTCGACGAAGCCATCGGCCAGCAGAGCTGGCGTGATCAGTCCCTGATCGGCCAATAGGCGCGCGCCTTGCAGTTCGCGCCGGTAGTGACGCTCGGCACGGCCGCCGACCAGCAGCTTGGCCAGCACAGGGCGGCCACGCCAATGTGCCAGGCCGACATAACGTTGCCCCGGCAACACCCGCAGCAGGCGCTGCAAGGCCAAAGGCTCACCGGCCAACTCCAGCGTCTGTGGCAGGTTGGGCTCACGTCCGCTCTGCGCCAGCTGTGCCAACTGCATCAACGCGCCCCCTTACGTCGACGCCGTGCGCCGAGCCGCTCATACCAGCCCTCGACTCCCCCGGCTTGCCCAAGGTAGGCAGCCAACAGCTGGCGCACATCCGCCTCACTCCAGACATTGGCTCGGCGCAGCAACGGCTCCAGGTCCCTGATGCGGTCGCGCGCACCAAAGAACAGAGGGCGAGTCTTCTCCAGATCGATCAGCTGCGCAGCGAAATCATCGCCTTGCTCGCGCAGAAAAATGTGCTTGGGATAGAAGCAGCCATGCACCTGGCCGGCCCCGTGCAGGCGCCGGGCCAGCTCGCCGCAGGCCTTGAGGATCGCCGCGCGCGACGCCTCGTCCAGGCGCGCCCAACCCTGCAGCCAATGCTCGAGGTCCTGCCAGCCATCCAGGGCACGGGTCAGCAGCACGGCCCGCTGCTCGCCGGGCAGCTTGCGCTCGGCGAAGAAGGCCGCCTGCAACGCCGGAATGCCCAACTCGGCATAACGGCGAATATTGCGAAACTCGCAAGCGAAGGTCGGCTCGCCGAAGGGATGGCGCAGGGTACGGGTCAGGTGGTTGCTCTGCCGCTTGAGGTAATAGGCCGCGCCATCCAGCTCCAGGCGATAGACGCTACTCCAGCCACCGCGCTCGGTGTTCGGCTCATCGACCGCCTCCAACTGCAGCGCCCACAGCGCATCGAAATTCGCCAATCCATGGCGTTCAAGGATCGGGCGATCCTCAGCGGCGATAAAGTCGCTCATTCCCTGCCCTCGAAGAATTGCAAAATCTTGTGAATAACGCGCTTGTCCGCGGCGCTCAGGCGCGCGTTGCCGCTGTATTGCTGGTAAAAGCGCAGACGCTGGGTACGCGACAGCTGGTACTTGGCCACCTTGTCCAGACAGGCCAGATCCTTGATGATGCGCCGCCCTAGCAGCGGCCCCCACCAGAAGCCGCCGGAGGGGCAATCGATGAAAAACAGCTCGGCGCGGTCATTGACTAGCAAGTTGCGCCACTTCAGATCATTGTGCGTGAAGTGATGCTCATGCAGCGTCCGCGTGGCTTGGGCTAGCTGGCGACTGACCCGGTCGACCCAGCCACCATCCTTTAGGCGTGCATCACCACGCTTGGCCAGCTGGGCTAGATCCTGAGTGTTCTCTATTTCACGGGTAATCAGCGCACCGCGCACGAACGCCCCCCTGCGCCGCTCCAGGCCATAGCCAACGATCTCAGCCGTCGGCACGCCCCACTTGGCGAAATACTTGAGGTTCTGCCACTCAGCCTTGACCCGCGGCCGTCCGATATAACGCCGCAGCCCCTTGCCGGCGCCCCAGTAGCGCTTGACGTAATAGCGCACGCCCTCGCGCTCGATCAGGATCACCTCGGACAGCGGGTCGCGGGTCAGGCGCTTGCCTTGCAAGGCAAATACCTGCTCCAGGCTGGCCAGTTCCAGCGCCAGCGCCGCCGGCAGATCATCACTCACACGCCAACCGCTCACCCCTGAGCCCCCGGCGCATATTTACGCGCATAGCGCGCCAGCAGCTTGTCGGCCTTGCGCTCCAGCCAGGCCAGCAGCTGCGCCTCGTCACGCAGGATTTCACGCAGCGGTCGCTGGAAATAGGTCTTGAGAAAACGCAGCTTGTCGCGACGGGTCAGGCCGATGTTCAGCGCCGAGAAATACAGCCCGGCCAGATCCTTGTTACGCCAGCGCGGCGGCGTAGCACTGCGTACCTGGGCGCGGTGCAGGTCGATCAGCGATAGACGCAGGTCGCTCGCCGTCACCGGCCTGTCGGTGTGCAGCAGGAAGTGGCAGATATAACAGTCACGATGATTGACCCCGGCGCGGTGCATGGTGCCGGTCATCCGCGCCACCTCCCTGATAAGCGCGCGCTTGAGCTGGGGCTCGGGCGGTTGCTGCAGCCAGTTCAGGCTCAGCTGCTCCAGATCGGTGGTCGGCGCCAGCTCCTCGGTGACGATAA
The DNA here is from genome assembly GCF_043102245.1 of Pseudomonas sp. zbq_18. NCBI lineage: Bacteria > Pseudomonadati > Pseudomonadota > Gammaproteobacteria > Pseudomonadales > Pseudomonadaceae > Pseudomonas > Pseudomonas sp. zbq_18. The sequence goes on from NZ_JBICIT010000009.1 coordinate 241,750, forward strand.
AGGAATGCTGCGCCGCCGGATTACTACCACGCTCGCCGTAGGCCACGGCGGTCATGGTCGGCACCCCTGCCTCGGTCAGGCGCTGGATCGCCGCCCACTCCTGGCCGGCGCCGAGCACCGGCGCCTTGGCGGTGAGCAGGTTCTTGACGATCTCGCCCCAGCCGATGCCGCGATGGATCTTGACGAAGTAACCGCGCCCGTCGACCTCGGTGCGCAGCGTGCGACGTCCTTCCAGTTCACGATAGACCTGGCCCTGCAGGGCCTCGACCGCAGCGAAGGCGTCCTGCCCCGCCCATAGCGACTTGAAGGGTTCGGCGAGCACCAGCTTCATGGGCGCTCCGCCAGAATCACTTCGGCCGCGCGCTGCGGCATGGAATACAGGTCAGCCGAATCAGCAAAGGCCAGCCCATTGGCACTCCACTTGCTACGCGCCGCATCGTCGCCGAGCATCTCGGCCAGCATACGGTTGAGGTCATCTTGGGCGAACGGCGCCGGCACCACCCGCCCGGCATCAGCCTCGGCGATGTAGTGAGCGTAACCACATACCTCGCTGACCAGCACCGGCAGACCGGCGACCACCGCCTCTAACAGTACGGTGCCGGTGTTCTCGTTATAGGCCGGGTGGATCAGCAGGTCGGCGCCGAGCAGGAAGCGCGGAATATCATTGCGGCCCTTGAGGATCTGCACCTGGTCGGACAGGCCCAGCGCCTTGACCTGCAGCAGGAACGGCTTCGGATCATCCTGGCCGATGGCGATCAGGCGGGTGCGCTGCTTCAGTTCGCGCGGCAAGGCGGCCAGCGCCTTGAGGCTGCGATCCAGGCCCTTGGTCTTAAAGCCCGAGCCGATCTGCACCAGCAGCAGGTCGTCGTCGGCCAGCTGGAACTCGCGGCGGAACTCGGCGCGGATCTCGGCCGCATTGGCCGGTGCGCGGCGATCGGCGGCGATGCCCGGCGGCAGCAGATGGAAGCGCGCCTGCGGCGTGTTGTAGTGCTTGATGAACAGCGGCTGCTGCACCTCGGAGATCATCAGGATCTCGGTCTTCGACTCAGGGGCGAACACCGCCCGCTCGTAGTCGGCGAAGTGCTTGTAGCGGCCCCAACGCTTGTAGATCGGCGCGCGCAGGGTCTGCGCCTTGTCCTCGTAGCAGCCATCGGCAGCGTAATAGACGTCGAGGCCCGGCATCTTGTTGAAGCCGACCACGCGATCCACCGGGTCGCGCGCCAGATCCGCCGCCAGCCAGGCGCTGAACTTCTCGTTGCGGTGGTGATTGAAGAACGCCTTGATCGGCGCGACGCGCACGTCGAAGCCGGTCGGCACTTCGCCTTCCCAGATCGGCGTGTACACGCGAATGGCGTGACCGCGCGACTGGCATTCCAGAGCAATGCGCATGAAATCACGCTGCAGGCCGCCGAACGGGAAGTATTTATAAAGAACGAAAGCCAGCTGCATCACAGTGTTTCCGAACAGGTAGGTTGCGGCTGGGCCTGCGCAGCCCAACGCCGGGTTGTGCGAAAAACACTGTTGGGCTGCGCTGCGCTTAGCACCAACCTACGATTGCAATGGCCTGGCATCACACTGCCTCCTGCTGCGCCAGCAGCAAGGCGTTCAGCTCGTCGCCGACACGCTGGGCGTCGAGGCCGTCGAAGCAGGGCTGGTGGCGGTCGCCCTGGCCGGCACCCGGCCCGGTCGCGCACAAATGCACCTGGCCACGACCGTAGGCGCCGACTTTGCCAGGCAGAGTCGGTCCATACAGGGAGATGGTCGGCACGTCGAGCGCCGCGGCCAGATGACCCAGACCGGTATCCACGGCGACGCAGGCAGTGGCGCCGGCGATCACCTTGGCCACGCCCGCCAGATTCAGCTTGGGCAGCACGGCGGCGCCTTCGATGCCGGCAACGATACGCTGGGCGCGCTCGCGCTCGGTCTCGTTACCCCAGGGCAGGCGGATGGCCCAACCCTGCGCCGCCATGCGTTCGGCCAGGGCGCGCCAGTCGGCCTCCGGCCAGTGCTTGCTGGCCCAGGTGGTGCCGTGCAGGAACAACAGGTAGGGCTGGGCGGACGCATCGGCCATGGCCGCGCGATCCAGGCCGTAGTCGCCGACCTGCTGCGGCAGCGGGTAGCCGAGCGCCTGGGCGAACAGCTGGCGGGTACGTTCCAGCGCGTGCTGCTCCTTGGGCACCGCATACAGGCGGTCGTAGAAGCGGCAGGCGAGCGGCTCGCGCGCCGAGTCGCGGTCCAGCCCCGCCACCGGCGCCTTGCTGTAGCGGGTCAGCACCGCACTCTTGAACAGGCCCTGGGCGTCGATAACCAGGTCATAGTCGACCTCACCCAGGCGCTGCTTGAAGCGTTTCCACTCGCCGCTTTTCCAGGTCTGCAGCAGGTGCTTGCGCCAGCGGCGAATGGCCACCGGAATGACCTGCGCCACGGCCGGGTGCCAGGCGGGAATCTCGGCGAAGCCCTCCTCTACCACCCAATCGAACTGGATGCCGGGAATGGCGCGCGCCGCGTCGGTCAACGCCGGCAGGGTGTGGATCACATCGCCCAGGGACGAGGTTTTAATCAGCAGAACCCGCAAAACTATTCGACCTCAATAGGGTCGGCGACCAGACGGTCCAGCGCCTCGATCACCGGGCGCGGCTTGAGCTCGCGCAAACAGTTGTAATGGCCGAAGCGGCAGGTGCGCTCGAAGCAGGGGCTGCACTCCAGGTCCAGACGGACGATTTCCACCTGATCGGCCAGCGGCGGGGTGAACTGCGGCGAGGTGGAACCGTACACCGCCACCAGCGGACGATTCAGCGCGGCCGCCACGTGCATCAGGCCGGAGTCGTTGGAGACCACGGCTCCAGCAACCGACATCAGGTCGATGGCCTCGGCCAGCGAGGTTTCCCCGGCCAGGTTGACGCTTTCCTCGCGCAGCCCCGGGATCAGGCGCTCGCGAATCGCCTCGCAGCCAGGATGGTCGTTCTTCGAGCCGAACATCCACACCTGCCAGCCAGCGCGGATCTTGATCTCGGCGACCTTGGCGTAGTGCTCGACTGGCCAGCGCTTGGCCTCGCCGAACTCGGCGCCGGGGCACAGGGCCAGCACCGGGCGGTCCAAGCTCAGGCCGAACTTGGCCAGCGCGGCAGCGCGGCTGGCCTCGTCAATGACCAGACGAGGCTGCGGATAAGGCTTGGGCAGCTCGGCATCCGGCTCATAGGCCAGCGCCATAAAGCGCTCGATCATCAGCGGCAGGCGCTCCTTATCCAGCGTGCGGATGTCGTTGAGCAGGCCGTAGCGCATCTCGCCCTTCCAGCCGGTGCGCTTGGGCACCTTGGCAAAGAACGGCACCAGCGCGGATTTGAGTGAGTTGGGCAGCAGGATCGCCTGGTCATACTGACCGGCCAGCGACTTGCCGATCTTGCGCCGGGTGGCGATGTCCAGCACGCCATGACCGAGCGGAAAGCTCAGCGCGGCGCGCACTTCCGGCATGCGTTCGAGGATCGGCCGGCTCCACTCGGGCGCCAGCACGTCGATCTCGCAGCCGGGATGGCGCTGCTTGAGGCAGACGAACAGGGTCTGCGCCATCACCATGTCACCGACCCAGCTGGGACCTACGATAAGTATTTTCATAAACCGCACATTCGGTAGGTTGGGTTGAGCGCAGCGAAGCCCAACGTCGGGCTCGGCAGCGCATCGAATATCACTCGTTGGGCTTCGGCGCTTCGCGCCTCAACCTGCGCGGCCCGACCCAACCTACGGATCACTTGACCAGGGTGCGCCACTCGGCGTGGGCGCTGGTCTTGCCGGTGACCAGGTCGAAGTAGGCCTTCTGCAGCTTCTCGGTGACCGGGCCACGGCGGCCGGCGCCGATCTGGCGACCGTCCACTTCGCGAATCGGCGTCACTTCGGCGGCGGTGCCGGTGAAGAAGGCCTCGTCGGCGATGTACACCTCGTCGCGGGTGATACGCTTCTCCACCACCTTGATGCCGTGCTCGGCGGCCAGGGTCAGGATGGTGCTGCGGGTGATGCCGTTGAGGCAGGAGGTCACTTCCGGGGTGTACACCACGCCGTCCTTGACCAGGAAGATGTTCTCGCCCGAACCCTCGGCCACGTAGCCTTCCGGGTCCAGCAGCATGGCCTCGTCGGCGCCACCGGAAATGGCTTCCTGCAGGGCCAGCATCGAGTTGATGTAGTTGCCGTTGGCCTTGGCGCGAGTCATGGAAATATTGACGTGGTGACGGGTGTAGGAGCTGGTACGCACCTTGATGCCGGTCTGCAGGGCTTCTTCGCCCATATAGGCGCCCCAGTTCCAGGCGGCAACGATCACGTGCACCTTCAGGCCAGCGGCGCGCAGGCCCATGCCTTCGCTGCCGAAGAACACCATGGGGCGCAGGTAGGCGCTCTCCAGTCCGTTCTCGCGCACCGCGGCACGCTGGGCTTCGTTGATCTCTTCCTTGGAGAAGGGAATCTGCATGTTGAAGATGTGCGCCGAGTCGAACAGGCGGTCGGTGTGCGCCTGCAGGCGGAAGATGGCGGTGCCGTCCGGGGTGTTGTAGGCGCGCACGCCCTCGAACACGCCCATGCCGTAGTGCAGGGTATGGGTCAGCACATGGGTGGTGGCGTCGCGCCATTGCACCAGTTCGCCGTCATACCAGATCACGCCATCGCGGTCGGACATCGACATCATTGCCACTCCTCAGTCTTCATCGGTTCAGGGGAAGGTCAGCTCAGCCCCAGTTCGCGCCACAGGCGCATCACGCAGCGCCGCTCGGCTTCAAACTGGTCACCGGCAACCTTGCCCGGTTGTTTCTGCAACGCCTGCCGGTGGGCAGCGGAGCGATAGGCCTTGTAGGCCTCCTGCAGCAATTCGACATCGGCGGCGGGCATCAGGCCCACGTCACGCAGACCGTCGAGAATGCGGATATTGTCGGTGTAGCGATGCAGCTCAGCGTGCTGCCGCGACCACGCCAGGGCCGCGTATTGCACCATAAATTCAATATCGACGATACCTCCGGCATCCTGCTTCAGATCGAAGGAAGTCGCGGCCTCAAAGGCATTTTCACCCCTTCCCGCCACGGTTTCACGAGTGCCCAGGTTGTCGCGCATCTTGCCGCGCATCTCGCTGACTTCGGCCTGCAGCTTGGCCAGATCACGCTCGCGCTCAAGCACCTGCGCACGTACCCGTTCGAAGCCGGCGGCCACCCGCGCACAGCCCGCCAGTACGCGAGCACGCACCAGCGCCTGATGCTCCCAGGTCCAGGCCTCGTTTTCCTGGTAACGCTGGAAGGCGCCAAGCGAACTGACCAGCAGGCCCGCCGCACCGGACGGGCGCAGGCGCATATCCACCTCGTACAGCTGACCAGACGTGGTCTGCGCGGTGAGCAGGTGAATGATGCGCTGGCCCAGGCGGGCAAAGAACTGCGCCCCATCGATAGGCTTGGCGCCGTCGGTCTCGGCCTGCGAGTCACCGTCATGGATAAACACCAGATCGAGATCGGAACCGTGGCCCAATTCCAGGCCGCCGACCTTGCCATAGCCGACGATGACGAAGTCCGGATCGCACTGACTGCCATCGGCGCGGCGCGGTGTACCGTGCTTGGCCACGCACTGGCGCCAGGCCAGCGCCAGCACCTGTTCGAGGATGGCCTCGGCCAGCCAGGTCAGGTAGTCGGACACCTTCATCAGCGGCAGCGTGCCGGCAATCTCCGAGGCCGCCACACGCAGGCCATGAGCCAGCTTGAAGTGACGCAGGGCCTCCATCTGCTGCTCCAGATCGTCCTCGGGAATGCGCGTCAGCCGCTCACGCAGTTCGGCGGCCAGCTCCGGCGCCAGCGGCGGACTGAACAGGCGGCCCTCGTTGAGCAGCTCATCGAGCAACAACGGGAAGCGGGTGATCTGCTCGGCGATCCACGGGCTGGCCGCGCACAACGTCATCAAGCGTTGTAGGGCGCCAGGGTTTTCGCTGAGCAGCACCAGGTAGGCCGAGCGCCGCGCCACCGCCTCGACCAGCGGCAGCACCCGCTCCAGCACCAGGTCCGGCTCGTCATGCTCCACTGCCTGCGCCAACAGCCGTGGCACGAAGGCATCCAGGCGCTCGCGTCCCAGGCGCTGCATGGTGCGCACCTGCGAGCCGCTGCGCAGGTCGATCAGGCGCTTGAGCGCGGCGGCAGGCTCGCGAAAACCGGCTTCGGCCAACTGCCGCTCGGCCATCTCTTCGTCCAGCGCCTCTTCCCACAGCGGCAGCCACTCGCCACCGATACAGGACTCGCTCTCGCCGCCTTCCTCCTCGTCCGGGTCGGCGATGACCTGACGGAAGTGCCATTCGATACGCCCACGCCAGTACATCAACTGCTCGTGGAAAGTCGCCCAGGAGTCGAAGCCCATGATGCAGGCGACGCGGGCGCGGTCGATGTCGTTGTCCGGCAGCATCTGCGTCTGCCGGTCACCGATGGCCTGCAGGGCGTGCTCGACATAACGCAGAAATTCGTAGCCCTGGCGCATCTCGTCGACGATCGGCGCCGGCAGGTAGCCCTGGCCTTCGAGGGTGGCCAGCACCTTGAGCAGCGGCCGCTGCTGCAGACTGAGGTCGCGGCCGCCGTGGATCAGCTGGAAGGCCTGGGCGATGAATTCGATCTCGCGGATGCCGCCGGAACCCAGCTTGATGTTGTCGGCCATGCCCTTGCGCCGCACTTCCTGCTGGATCAGCTGCTTCATGGCGCGCAGCGCCTCGATGGCGGAGAAGTCCAGGTAACGGCGATAGACGAAGGGACGCAGCATCTCCAGCAGCTGCTTGCCGGCGGCCTGGTCGCCGCCGACCACGCGCGCCTTGATCATGGCGTAACGTTCCCAGTCGCGACCCTGGTCCTGGTAGTACTGCTCCAGCGCATTGAAACTGAGCACCAGCGCGCCGGCCGAGCCGTACGGCCGCAGGCGCATGTCGACGCGGAAGACGAAGCCTTCGACGGTGATGGCATCCAGCGCCTTGATCAGCCGCTGACCGAGGCGGATGAAAAACTCCTGATTGTCCAGCGAGCGCTTCACACCTTCCGTCTCGCCGCCCTCGGGGTAGCCGAAGATCAGGTCGATATCCGAAGACAGGTTCAGCTCGTGGGCACCGAGTTTGCCCATGCCGAGGATGACCATGTGCTGGGGCTGGCCACTACGTCCGCCGATCGGTGTACCGAACTGCTCGCAATGGCGCGGGTAGAGCCAGTGGTAAGCCAGGTCGATGCAGGCATCGGCGAGGTCGGACAGGTCACGACAGGTTTCCGCCAGGTCGGCCTGGCGATTGATGTCGCGCCAGATGATGCGCACCTGCTGGCGGTTGCGGAAACGACGCAGGCGCCGACCCAGCTCGTCTTCGTCGGCGCACTCCTCCAGTAAGGCCTGCAGCTGGGCGCGCAGTTCGCCCGGAGAAAAGCGGCGCTGCAGATCACCGCTGGCGAGCAGCGCTGGCAGCAACTCGGGATCACGCACCAACTGTTCGTAGACGAAATCGCTGGTCGCGCACAAACGCCCCAGAGCCTCGCGGCTCGGCGGCGGGCAATCGGCAGGCACAGAGAGCGCGGAGCAGCGTTCGGCGAGGGGGTACAAAGAGGTCGGCAAGGCGGCCAGTGGCGGCAGGCTCATGGTCTATCCTTGAGGGCGGAAAACGCCACGTGCCGCAGGCAGGAGCGCTTTTCGGCGTTCATTTGTGTAGTTTTACTACTAAAGATTGTATCCAGGGCGCTGCAAATGCCGTCGAAATGTAGTAAAACTACAGACCGGCCAGTCAAGTCCGGCCAATAACGACTTCACGGAGCACGCCCAAAAAGCGTGTGACGAGCCCAGGCATCCGATTCTGGAAGCCTTTCCGCCTTGGAGCAAGCCATGCAAGACCTCGATCCCGTCGAAACCCAGGAATGGCTGGACGCCCTTGAGTCCGTCCTCGACAAAGAAGGTGAAGACCGCGCCCACTACCTGATGACCCGTATGGGCGAGCTGGCCACCCGCAGCGGTACCCAGCTGCCCTATGCGATCACCACGCCCTATCGCAACAGCATCCCGGTCGGCCACGAGGCACGCATGCCGGGCGATCTGTTCATGGAGCGACGCATTCGCTCGCTGGTGCGCTGGAACGCGCTGGCCATGGTCATGCGCACCAACCTGAAAGACCCGGATCTGGGCGGCCACATCTCCAGCTTTGCTTCCTCGGCAACCCTGTACGACATCGGCTTCAACTACTTCTTCCAGGCCCCCACTGCCGAGCACGGCGGCGACCTGATCTTCTATCAGGGCCACGCCAGCCCAGGTATCTACGCGCGCGCCTTCCTCGAAGGGCGCATCAGCGAAGAGCAGATGAACAACTTCCGCCAGGAAGTGGACGGTAACGGCCTGTCCTCCTACCCGCACCCTTGGCTGATGCCGGACTTCTGGCAGTTCCCCACCGTGTCCATGGGCCTCGGCCCGATCCAGGCGATCTACCAGGCGCGCTTCATGAAGTACCTGGAAAGCCGCGGCTTCATCCCCGCCGGCAAACAGAAGGTCTGGTGCTTCATGGGCGACGGCGAGTGCGACGAGCCGGAATCCCTCGGCGCCATTTCCCTGGCCGGCCGCGAGAAGCTGGACAACCTGATCTTCGTCATCAACTGCAACCTGCAGCGCCTGGACGGCCCGGTGCGCGGCAACGGCAAGATCATCCAGGAACTCGAAGGCGTGTTCCGCGGCGCCCAGTGGAACGTCAACAAGGTGGTCTGGGGCCGTTTCTGGGACCCGCTGTTCGCCAAGGACAAGGACGGCCTGCTGCAGCGCCGCATGGACGAGGTGGTCGACGGCGAATACCAGAACTACAAGGCCAAAGATGGCGCCTACGTGCGCGAGCATTTCTTCAACAGCCCCGAGCTGAAGGAGATGGTCAAGGACCTGTCCGACCAGGAAATCTGGAACCTCAACCGTGGCGGCCACGACCCGTACAAGGTCTATGCCGCCTACCATCAGGCGGTCAACCACCAGGGCCAGCCGACCGTGATCCTGGCCAAGACCATCAAGGGCTACGGCACCGGCGCCGGTGAGGCGAAGAACACCGCGCACAACACCAAGAAAGTCGATATCGACAGCCTCAAGCAGTTCCGCGACCGTTTCGACATCCCGGTCAAGGATGACGAGCTGGAAAACCTGCCCTTCGTCCAGGCCGAACCGGGCAGCCCGGAATACAAGTACCTGCACGAACGCCGCGAAGCCCTGGGTGGCTATGTGCCGCAGCGCCGCGCCAACAGCTTCAGCATCCCGACCCCGCCGCTGGAAACCCTCAAGGCCATCCTCGACGGCTCGGGCGACCGCGACATCTCCACCACCATGGCCTTCGTGCGCATCCTCGCGCAGCTGGTCAAGGACAAGGATCTGGGCCAGCGCATCGTGCCGATCATCCCGGACGAGGCGCGCACCTTCGGCATGGAGGGCATGTTCCGCCAGCTGGGCATCTACTCCTCGGTCGGCCAGCTCTACGAGCCGGTCGATAAGGACCAGGTGATGTTCTACAAAGAGGACAAGAAGGGCCAGATCCTCGAAGAGGGCATCAACGAGGCGGGCGCCATGAGCTCGTTCATCGCCGCCGGCACCTCCTACTCCAACCACAACCAGCCGATGCTGCCGTTCTACATCTTCTATTCGATGTTCGGCTTCCAGCGCATCGGCGACCTGGCCTGGGCCGCAGGCGACAGCCGCTGCCGTGGCTTCCTGATCGGCGGCACCGCCGGGCGTACCACGCTCAACGGCGAAGGCCTGCAGCACGAAGACGGTCACAGCCACATCATGGCGGCGACCATCCCCAACTGCCGCACCTATGACCCGACCTATGGCTATGAACTGGCGGTGATCATCCGCGAGGGCATCCGCCAGATGACCGAAGAGCAGCAGAACGTCTTCTACTACATCACCGTGATGAACGAGTCCTACGTCCAGCCGGCCCTGCCGCAGGGCGTCGAGGACGGCATCATCAAGGGTATGTACCTGCTCGAGGAAGACACCAAGGAAGCGGCCCACCACGTGCAGCTGCTGGGCTCCGGCACCATCCTGCGCGAAGTGATCGAGGCGGCGAAGATCCTGCGCGAGGAGTTCAACATCGGCTCCGACGTGTGGAGCGTCACCAGCTTCAACGAGCTGCGCCGCGAAGGCCTGGCCATTGAGCGCAAGAACCGCCTGCACCCGGGACAGAAGCCGCAGCAGACCTACGTCGAGCAGTGCCTGTCCGGACGCAAGGGCCCGGTCGTGGCCAGCACCGACTACATGAAGCTGTACGCCGAGCAGATTCGCCAGTGGGTGCCGGTCAAGGAGTACAAGGTGCTCGGCACCGACGGCTTCGGCCGCAGCGACAGCCGTAAGAAACTGCGTCATTTCTTCGAAGTGGACCGCTACTGGGTCGTCCTGGCCGCGCTGGAAGCGCTGATCGACCGTGGCGAGATCGAAGCCAAGGTGCTGGCTGATGCCATCACCAAGTTCGGCATCGATCCGAACAAAGCCAACCCGCTGGACTGCTAAGGAGCGTAGCGATGAGTGAGTTGATTCGCGTACCCGACCTCGGCGGCGAAGGCGAGGTGATTGAACTGCTGGTCAAGGTCGGCGACCACGTCGAAGCCGACCAGAGCATCCTGACCCTGGAGTCCGACAAGGCCTCCATGGAAATCCCCGCGCCCAAGGCCGGGGTGATCAAGGAACTGAAGGTCAAGCTGGGCGACCGCCTCAAGGAAGGCGATGAACTGCTGGTGCTGGAAGTCGAAGGTGCCGCCGCTGAGGCCGCACCCGCTGCCGAGGCCCCGGCTGCCGCCGAAGCGCCCAAGGCCGCCGAGCCTGCGCCAGCCGCCGCACCGACAGCAGCCCCGGCTGCCGCCAGCGTGCAGGACGTGCATGTGCCGGACATTGGCTCGGACGGCAAGGCCAAGGTCATCGAGATCATGGTCAAGGCCGGCGACAGCATCGAAGCCGACCAGTCGCTGATCACCCTGGAGTCGGACAAGGCCAGCATGGAAATCCCGTCGCCGGCCGCCGGCGTGGTGGAAGAACTGCTGGTCAAGCTGGATGCCGAAGTCGGCACCGGCGACCTGATTCTCAAGCTGCGTGTGGCAGAGAGCGCCGCCCCGGCGTCTGAAGCCGCCAAAGCACCCGCGGCTGCGGCGCCGGCCAAAGCCCCTGCCGTGCACAGCACCCCGCCAGGCGCTGCGCCTGCGGTTGCAGCCGAAGTCGGCGCCATTGCAGCGCTGTCTGCCGCTGCTGCGGCTGTCGCCGCCCCCGTGCGTGACAGCAGCAAAGTGCACGCCGGCCCCGCCGTGCGCATGACCGCCCGCGAGTTCGGCGTCGACCTGGCGGCCGTGCCGGGCACCGGGCCGAAAGGCCGTATCCTCAAGGAAGACGTGCAGAACTACGTCAAGGCCATGCTGCAACAGGCCAAGTCGGCGCCGGCCGCCGGCGCCACCGGCGGTGCCGGCATTCCGCCGATCCCGGAAGTGGACTTCAGCAAGTTCGGCGAAATCGAAGAAGTGGCGATGACCCGCCTGATGCAGGTCGGCGCCGCCAACCTGCACCGCAGCTGGCTCAACGTGCCGCACGTGACCCAGTTCGACAATGCCGACATCACCGAGATGGAAGCCTTCCGCGTGGCGCAGAAGGCAGTGGCGGAGAAGGCGGGCGTCAAGCTGACTGTGCTGCCGATCCTGCTCAAGGCCTGCGCTCATCTGCTCAAGGAGCTGCCGGACTTCAACAGCTCGCTGGCGCCGAGCGGCAAGGCGCTGATCCGCAAGAAGTACGTGCACATCGGCTTCGCCGTGGACACCCCGGACGGCCTGCTGGTGCCGGTGATCCGCAACGTCGACCAGAAGAGCCTGCTGCAGCTGGCTGCCGAAGCGGCCGAACTGGCCGACAAGGCGCGCAACAAGAAGCTCTCGCCGGATGCCATGCAGGGCGCCTGCTTCACCATCTCCAGCCTCGGCCACATTGGCGGCACCGGTTTCACGCCGATCGTCAACGCGCCGGAAGTGGCGATCCTCGGGGTCAGCAAGGCGACCATGCAGCCGGTATGGGACGGCAAGGCCTTCCAGCCACGCCTGATGCTGCCGCTGTCGCTGTCCTACGACCACCGGGTGATCAACGGCGCGGCCGCCGCACGCTTCACCAAGCGTCTGGGCGACGTGCTGGGGGACATCCGCACCCTGCTGCTGTAAGTACATCGAGTAGTGCTTTGAAGCATCGACGCCTCTCCCCTTCGGCCCCGCCTCTGGCGGGGCTTTTTTATGGGTTCGCCGCGGAGTCGGGGAGCCATGTCTTGATGCTGGACTGGCTAGGAGGTGTGAATTTTGGCGTTGAATCGCTTTCCGAGTTGTCTGATGGTCTTTGTTTCGCCCTTCCCGGGCGACTCACTTTTCTTTGTTTGCGCAAAGAAAAGTAAGCAAAAGAAAGCGCACCCCGACATTCGGGCCTGTCGGCTACGCCGCCAGACTTCCCTCCTTCCGGTGCCACTCCGGGGGCCGTCACGAAGGGACGTCCCTGTCCCTTCGTGTCTCGCTCGGCGTCCTGCCTCGCGTCCCCCTGCGCAACACCTCCACTCGGCCTACTGACGGGGACTCTGGCCCTGAGTCGCCGGCGGGCTTTTAGAGCAGTCATAGGGAGGATGATCGTTCCCACGCTCCGCATGGGAATGCAGCTCGTGACCCTCCTACGTCCATTCGTTGCTACCAGGGGAAGATGAAGGCCTCCCAAGCAGCACCAAGCGCGCCTTGCAGAAGGGGGAGTGGAATCTTTGCGTGGAGGGGTAAGCCGCAGGGATGCGGCGAAAGGCTTAAAGGGCCATGGATGGCCCTTGTAAGCCGATCCTCGGAGCAATGATGGAGCGAACGGCCCCGGAGCGCAGCGCAGGGCCGGATGAACGGGCAAGCGGTTTTGCTTACTTTTCCGGGGCCGGCCATCCGGCGATTGGCAAAAGTGAGTCACCCGGGAGGGGCGAAACAGGAAGTATCGACATCCTCAGAAATCAGCTTGAAATGAAGTCCGCTCCAGCCTCACACAATCTTGCCAGTCCAGTTTCAAGGCATGGTTCGCCGAGAAACACACGTCGATGCTGGAAATGGAAAAGTAATGGCCAACTGCTAGCCTCTGGGAGTTGTCCAGAAACCAGCACTTGGCCATGCAGATTCGCGTAATCGCACCAACCGCCGAGCAGCCGCAATGGCGGCTCTACCTCAACCAGTTCTTCATCCCCTGCGCCAGCGAGGAGGAAGCCCTGCGCCTCGCCCAGGAGGTCGGCCTAGCCAATCGCCACCAACCCCCGCTACCGCCGCGCTGCGGCAGACCGATCAGTTCCGCTGCAGGTTGCGAATCAAAAAGCTGATCGCCTTGGCCAGGTCGGCCGAGCCCTGGTGATCGCGCAACACGGTAATCCACGGACTGCCATCGGCCGGGTTGTTGAGCACGCAGGTGATGCCGCTGGTCGGACAGTTGTAGCGGATATACGGATCAACCCCGAATACCGACAAGCGCTGATTGCTCACGGCCAGGGTCTTGCTCTGCTCGGTGCGGGTTTCCTGGCGCACCAGCAGCTCGCCTGGGCCGGCCACGCTCAACTGGTAGCGCAGGTCGCTGCGCTGCGCCGGGGCCTTGCCCAGTTGGTAGCCGGCACGCAGGGCATAGGTATCGAGTAGCGCGTTGCTGTGCGCCAGCAGTGCCTTGCGTTCATCCTTGGTCATGTACAGTCGCTTGAGCTCGGCCAGATAGCGTGCCTGCTCCTCCCCGCCCAGCTGGGCCTCACTGGCCTGAACCGGAGCCGTTCCGCCCAGGCTCAGCATCAGCAATAACCCGCTCAGTCTTCTTGTCAGTCCCAGCCGCATGATGCACCCTTGCCGAACTTGGTTGATGTAACAGACCTTAGCCTGCTGCCTGCTGGCAGCATACTGGAAGCCAGTCGTTCGATGAAAAGCCATCCCGATGCCGCCAGCCGTTCGGCAGCTGAGGTTGTGACGCAGTTGCCAGTGCCCTCGCGCCTGGGAATGCTGCGCTTCGAACGCATTAACGAGCCCAGTTGGTCCCTCCTGTTTCTCGATCCCGCCTGTGAACGCCAGCTCGGCGTCAGCGCCGGCGAACTCTGCGCCCTGCTCGACTCACCCTATGCCAGCCTGATGGAGCCCGAAGCGCGCTATCGCCTGCACGACGACATCCAGCAGCAACTGGCCGCGGTGCAGCACTACTCGGTGCGCTATCGCCTGCATACGCCCAACGGTGCCCTGCATCTGTTGGAGGTCGGCGAGCTGTTCCTGCAGCGCGGCCGCCAGTTGCTGCGCGGTTACCTGCTGGTCACCAGCGAGGCTAGCGAGAACCAGACCGAACAGCGCCTACAGGAACTGCAGGAACAGAACGGCAAACTGCAGACCTCGCTGGAGCTGTATCAGCATGCCCAGGAAGAGCATCTGCAGCACTTGATCCGCTCCCGCGCCCAGCAGAGCCTGATCGTGCGCCTGGCGCGGCACCGCTACAACGCCCTGGACCCGCTCAAGGAAGCCGCCGAGCTGATTACCCAGGCCGCCTGCGAGGCCTACGACGTGGCCCGTGCCAGCATCTGGCACCTGGTCGGCGAACGCCTGGAACCGGTGGCCATGTACCGCCGCGACATCGACCGCCACGAACTGCCACAGCCGATCGATGCCAGCCTGTTTCCGCGCTACCTGGCCGCGCTGCACAGCGGCCGCGCCCTCGATGCGCACAATGCCCAGCGCGACCCGCGCACCAACGAGCTGGCCCGGGGCTACCTCAAGCCACTGGGCATCAGCGCCATGCTCGACGCCAGCATTCGTCTGGGCGGCGAGGTGGTCGGCGTACTGTGCCTGGAGCATGTCGGCCCGGAGCGCACCTGGCAGGCCGACGAGATCGCCTTCGCCGGCGAACTGGCCGACCAGTTCGCCCAGGTCATGAGCAACCAGCAGCGCCTCGACGCCACCAGTGCCCTGTACCTGTTCCAGCGCGCGGTCGAGCAGAGCGCCAGCGCTTTTCTGCTGTTCGACCGCGACGGCCTGGTGCAGTACGTCAACCCCAGCTTCACCGCCATCACCCAGTACGGTGCCGAGGAAGTCCAGGGTCGGCGCATTTCCCAGCTACCGGCCCTGGAAAACCTCGGCGACCTGCTGTTCGATGCCCGCGCCGGACTGGCCGAGCGCAACAGCTGGCAGGGCGAGTTCCGCAGCCGGCGCAAGAACCTGGAGCCCTACTGGGGCCAGTTGTCGATCTCCAAGGTGTACAACGACGACGGCGAGCTGACCCATTACATCGGCATCTACGAAGACATCACCCAGAGCAAGCTGGCCCAGCAGCGCATTGAGCGCCTGGCCTACAGCGACAACCTCACCGGCCTGGGTAACCGCCCCTACTTCATCCGCTGCCTGGAAGAGCATTTCGCCAAGCGCGACGAGCGGGTCTTCAGTCTGCTGCTGGTGGATATCGACAACTTCAAGCGGATCAACGACAGCCTCGGTCACCAGACCGGCGACAAACTGCTGGCCAGCCTGGCCCGCCGCCTGCGCAACAGCCTGAGCAAGGACACCATCCTGGCACGCTTTGCCAGCAACGAATTCGCTGTGCTGCTCGACGATGCCGGCGAAGTCGCCGGTCTGCAGCTGGCTCAGGAACTGCTGAACACCCTGGACAAGCCGCTGTTCGTCGACAACCAGCTGATCAACGTCACCGGCTCGGTCGGCCTGGCCTGCGCGCCCGCCCACGGCAACGACCCGCACATCCTGATGAAGCACGCCGGCCTGGCCCTGCACAAGGCCAAGGCCAACGGCAAACACCAGGTGCAGTTGTTCACCGAGGCGCTCAACGCAGAAGCCAACTACAAGCTGTTCGTCGAAAGCAACCTGCGCCGCGCCCTGACCCAGAACGAGCTGGAGGTGTACTACCAGCCCAAGCTGTGTCTGAAAAGCGGCCAGCTGGTCGGCCTGGAGGCTCTGCTGCGCTGGCAGCACCCGGAAAAAGGCATGATCAACCCGGATCAGTTCATCGCCGTGGCCGAGGAGACCGGCCTGATCATCCCCATCGGCAAGTGGGTGGTACGCCAGGCTTGCCGTGCCAGCCTGGAGCTGGCCGCCCTCGGCATGGGCCAGGTACAGGTGGCAATCAACCTGTCAGCCAAGCAGTTCACTGATCCCGACCTGGTCGGCTCGATCGCCGCCATCCTCGCCGAGGAGCAGTTGCCCGCTCACCTGCTGGAGGTAGAGCTGACCGAAAGCCTGTTGCTCGAAGGCAACGCCGACACCCGCCAGCAGGTCGCGCGCCTCAAGGCCCTCGGTCTGACCCTGGCGATGGACGACTTCGGCACCGGCTATTCCTCGCTGAGCTACCTGAAGAAGTTCCCGATCGACGTGATCAAGATCGACCGCAGCTTCATCAAGGACATCCCGGAGAACGAGGACGATATGGAGATCACCTCGGCGGTGATCGCCATGGCGCACAACCTCAAGCTCAAGGTGGTCGCCGAAGGCATCGAGACCGCCGCCCAGCTCGGCTTCCTCCGTCGCCAGCAGTGCGATGTCGGCCAGGGCTACCTGTTCGACCGGCCGATCCCCGGCCGCGACCTGGTGGGCAGCCTGCGCCGCTATCCCTGCCGCGGCGCCTGACCCTCCCCTCTGCCACCGGGAGAGGGGCCGGGGGTGAGGGCGCTGTAATATGCACTCAGCTTCGGCGTCTACCCATAACCCCGAAGGGGTAAGCTATCTCCCACCCTCACCGCCACCACGGGGAACAGATCATGGTCCTGCGCTCGCAAATCCTCGCTCACAAGCTCGAACTGCCCAGCGCCGAGCAGGCCCTGCCGGGCCGCGCCGCGCGCATGGCGGTGCCTGCCGCCCATCATGTCAACGGCAACCCGCTGCAGGGCCCCTTTCCCGCCGGCCTGCAGCAGGCCGTGTTCGCCCTGGGCTGCTTCTGGGGCGCCGAGCGGCGCTTCTGGCAACAGCCGGGCGTGTGGAGCACCGCCGTCGGCTATGCCGGCGGCCATACGCCCAACCCGACCTATGAAGAAGTCTGCTCCGGCATGACCGGGCATACCGAGGTGGTGCTGGTGGTGTTCGACCCGCAGCTGACAACCTACGAGCAACTGCTGAAAGTCTTCTGGGAAGCGCACAACCCGACCCAGGGCATGCGCCAGGGCAACGACATCGGCACCCAGTACCGCTCGGCCATCTACTGCATGGATGACGCTCAGCTGCAGGCCGCACTGGCCAGCCAAACGCAGTTCCAGCTGGAACTGGAGAAGGCTGGTTTCGGCGCCATCACCACCGAGATCACCGCGGCCCCGCCCTTCTACTACGCTGAGGCCTACCACCAGCAGTACCTGGCGAAGAATCCCGGCGGTTATTGCGGCCTCGGCGGCACCGGCGTGTGCCTGCCAGGCTGAGGAAAGTAAGGCACCCGTCCTCCGCCAGATCTGCAACCAGGCCGCTGCTCAGGCGTCGGCCCTGGCATCCTTGATGTTACTGCGCAAGCCCAGCAGGGGCAGGCATCCAGCGCAGTCAACCCGATGCAAACCGTGGCGCCCACCGCCCCAAGCAATCCGCTCTAGCGGGGCCATGCTGTTGATGCTCAGGTTAGAGCAAGCTCGCCACATGCGTTACCTGCCTCGCCATCTTTCGACTTCAATCTGCGCGGGCGAATATCGACAATGAAAACCCTAAGGGCTAGCCTTTCCTCGGTTCGCAATAAAGGGAATTTGCAATGGCAGACCAAATATTCAAACGCCTTCTGCTCTCACTTGCTTTGTGCCCAATTCCGCAGGTCTGGGCCAACTGCAGCGAATACTTCGTCGGCGATAACCTCTATTACATTGGTCGAACGAACAGCCAGTCCATATGGGTCGCCAACACCCAGGCGACTGGCAACTATGCCCTGAGTGCACCGGGCGTGCCGAACATCGATACATGGGCCAGCACTAAGAACCCCGAATACCATCTAAGCCTCTCACCGGTTGTGGCCGACGACTTAAACGGCAATCACCAATTACAAATCCTCGGCGTCAGCGGCGACCCCATTCGCCCCAACTGTCTCGTGGCCACTCGCAGCCAAGTCAATCCAATAATACCTCCGACTTGGCGCCCGCCACAGAAACCGGTACTACCAGCCAAACCAGAACGCCCAACATTACCGGAATTGCCCGAAGTATCCCGTCCAGAGATCCCCAACCGGCCAGTGGTCAGCCGCCCAACGCTGCCTGATTTACCCGTAGTTTCTCGACCAGAAATCCCCAACCGGCCAGTAGTAGGACGACCTACATTACCCGAACTGCCACAGGTCCCCGATCGCGGCAGACCGCTGGAAAGCAGCTTCACCGAACTACCAAATCTTGCCGGTGAACAACACCTGAGCAACCAACAAATCGACTCGCTTTGCCGTTATGTGGAGAGGGACGAATCTGGCCAGTTCACAGCCGAAACCCTGCAGCGCTGCCCAGCCCTTGCACAGGCGCTGAAGCAGGCGCCACTGACACCTGGAAGGGACCTGATAGCGGATACTCTCTGGAACGTCTGGGTCGATCCGCACTATGTCCGCACTAATAATCGCCGTGGCTATGGCGAGACCGAACAACGTACAACCAGCGTGACCCTTGGCGCTGACCGTCGATTAAATTCAGACCTGGCAGTCGGCGCCCTCCTGAGCATCAGTGATCTGGACAGCGACAGTCTCGACGGATTGATCAAGGTAGATGGCAATAGCTACAACCTCGGGCCTTATGTGTCATACCAGCTATCGAATAACTGGTCGGCATTCGCCAATATTACTGTTGGAAAAGCAGAAATAGACCATAAGGTATTGATGTTTAAGGGCAGTGGCGACAGCACCACCTATGGTGCTACAGCCAACATCTACGGCGACTTTGCCTGGAGCGAACGCACCAGCATTCGGCCCAAGCTGGGCATCAACTACCAAAAAGAAGATATCGAAGATTTTGACCTACGGGGGCGAGTCTTCAATCGCTACCTAAACCCGCGCGTGAATGGAATCAACCAGGAAAGCGGGCAAGTTTTGGCCTCTATCGAACTCAACTCGATGCTGGAACTATCTTCCGGTCATTTATTCGTACCTTATTTCGAAGTAGGGAGTTACTACAACTATCTACAGGAAGACACCAGCACTTACCCAGAATGGCAGGGGCTCATCCGCACCGGATTGCGCACTCTATACAAGACCAATACGCAAATCGACTTGAACCTGTCCTATGAGAGCTTGGGCGTCAGCGGCTTGGACATTTGGGACTTCGGCCTGTACACTCTCACGGATTCTAGCCCCAATTATCCGAAGTCTCGCAAACCACAAGAATCGGAATTGCCATCTGCAATTGCGCAAGGCTCCTGAATCTCGATTCTTATGCATGGCAATCAGAAGGAAATGGTACATGCCGGAAAGAGTAAAAAAGATAACTTTATCGCTCACGCTCATTAGCCTGCCTTTCCACCAAGCGCTCGCCGAAACCGCCACCTTGCAGGAGGTGGTCAGCCCCCCCGCCCCGCTTCCCGAGGCGACCCTGTATACCGCCCGCGAAGTCGTCACGCTGGACCCGCACCAGCCTAAGGCAACCGCCATCGCGGTCGTCGGCGGGCGAATCCTGGCAACCGGCACGCTGGAGGAACTCCAAGCCGCTGCCGGGCAGCAGCCCTATCATGTCGACACCACTTTCGCCGACAAGGTTCTGGTTCCGGGCTTTGTCGCTCAGCATGACCACCCGCTGCTGACCGCGCTGACCATGACCTCGGAAATCATCGCCATCGAGGATTGGGTACTGCCACAAGGCACCTACCCGGCCGCCAAGGATGCCAGGGACTACCGCGCCCGCCTGACGGCGGCCAGTAAACGTCTGCAGTCCCCCGAAGCCCCCCTGGTGAGCTGGGGTTACCATCACCTGTTCCACGGCGCACTGAACCGCGCCGTTCTGGACCAGATCAGCAGCACACGACCAGTCATCGTGCTGCACCGTTCCTGGCATGAGGTGTTCCTCAACAGCAAGGCGCTCGAACTGCTGAGCATCGACTCGCACACTGTCGACGCCCTGCCGGAGACCGCGCGCAAGCAGGCCGACCTCCAGGCTGGTCACTTCTGGGAAAGCGGTCTCTTCGGCATTGCCGCTCGCCTGGTCCCGCTGATCGCCACCCCGGAGCGTTTCAAACAGGGTCTGCAGCTGACCGAGCAGTACCTGCATGCCAACGGCATTACAGTCGGCGCCGAGCCCGGCGGGCTCTATTCGGAGAAACTTCAGGCAGCTCAAAACGCCGTGCTATCTGATCCCGACACCCCCTTCCGGTTCTATTTCATCCCGGACGGCAAATCGATCACTGCACTCTTCCCGGACACCGCCCTCAGCGAAACCGACAAGACCCTGAACTGGGGCCAGGGCATGACCCAGATACTGCCCAAACAGATCAAACTGTTCGCCGACGGCGCCATCTATTCGCAGCTGATGCAAACTCGCGAACCCTATCTGGACGGCCACCATGGCGAGTGGATCATGCCGCCTGGCGACTTTGCCCGCGCCTTCCGCATTTACTGGGATGCCGGCTACCAGCTGCACATCCATGTGAACGGCGACGCTGGCGTGGACATGGTACTGGACAATCTGGAGGCCAACATGCGCCGCCAGCCGCGCCACAATCATCGCACCACGCTGGTCCACCTGGCAGTGTCGCAGCCGGATCAGATTGCGCGCATGAAGCGACTGGGCGTACTGGTGAGCGCCAACCCCTACTACGTCACCATGCTGGCAGACAAATACAGTGAACAAGGCCTAGGCCCGGATCGGGCCAACAATCTGGTGCGCATCGGCGAGGTGGAACGCGCCGGGATTTCCTTCTCCTTCCACTCAGACATGCCCATGGCACCGGCACAACCGCTGTTTCTGATGCATGCTGCCGTCAACCGCACCACCGTCTCCGGCCGCATCGCCGGACAGGAGCAGCGCAGCAGCCGTGAGGGCGCTTTGCGCGCGATCACTCTGGACGCGGCCTACTCCCTGCAACTGGAAAACCAGATCGGCAGCCTCAGCCCCGGCAAGCTCGCCAACTTCACCGTGCTGTCGGACAACCCGGTCACCATCGAGGCATCCAAGATCAAGGATATTGCTGTCTGGGGTACCGTCCATGAAGGTCGCAAGCTGCCGGCCGAGGCCATCAGTACCGCACACGCGGCTCTCGGCCCGATCCCGAACCAGGCCACCGCCCAGGCCTTACAACTGGAGCAACTGGCACAT
This sequence comes from Pseudomonas sp. zbq_18, assembly GCF_043102245.1. Taxonomy (NCBI): domain Bacteria; kingdom Pseudomonadati; phylum Pseudomonadota; class Gammaproteobacteria; order Pseudomonadales; family Pseudomonadaceae; genus Pseudomonas; species Pseudomonas sp. zbq_18. The sequence continues at coordinate 262,973 of NZ_JBICIT010000009.1, forward strand.
ACCGATAACCGGACGGGCCACACCGACATCTGCCAACTGAACAAAGTGTTCGCCACAGCCATGCTACAGGAGCACCGCTGATGAACCGTCGAGTCCCCCACGCACTGCTGACCACCCTATGCAGCACACTGCTGGCTGCACCGCTGCTGGCCGCTGACATGGCCGATCGCATCTGGAGCGGCGGCCCGATCCTGACCATGAACGATCAGGCCATGCAGGCCGAGGCCATTGCCGAGCGCGGCGGTAAGATCCTCGCAGTAGGTAGCCGGGCTGAAGTCATGCGGCTCATGGGGCCGGACACCCAACTGCTAGACCTGGAAGGCCGCGCACTGCTACCCGGCTTCGTCGATGCTCATGGTCACGTGATGATGGGCGGCCTCCAGGCGCTGGCCGCCAATGTGCTGGCTCCACCCGACGGGCAAGTCAAGGACATGGCGTCCCTACAAGCCACTCTGCGCGACTGGATGCAGCAGAACGCAGCTGCCATAGAGCAGGTGCAGCTGATCGTCGGCTTTGGCTACGACAACGCCACACTCAGCGAACGCAGGCACCCCACCCGCGAAGATCTCGATGCGGTGTCAAAGGACATTCCCATTTTGCTGGTACATCAGTCAGGCCATCTATTTGCCGTCAACTCCAAGGCATTGGAAGTGACCGGCATCTCGGCCCAGACACCGAACCCTGAGGGCGGCGTGATCCGCCGCAAGAGCGGCTCTCAGGAGCCTAATGGGGTGCTGGAGGAAACCGCGGGCTTCCCCGTCGTGCTCAAGCTGCTCAGCCGCGTCGGCGCCGATGGCGGCAAGATATTCTTCCGGTCGGGCACCGAACTCTGGGCCCGCTACGGCTACACCACCGCCCAGGAAGGCCGCTCCGTACCCGGTACGGTCGCCATGATGCGCCAGGTAGCCGATGCCGGTGAACTCAAGCTCGACGTGGTCACCTACCCGGACGTACTGGTAGACCGTGATTTCATCCAGCACAACGCCAGCCGCAACTACACTAACCGACTGCGCGTGGGCGGCGCCAAGCTCACCATTGATGGCTCGCCGCAAGGTTTCACCGCCTGGCGCGACCGCCCCTACTACTCGCCAGTCGGGGATTACCCCAAGGGCTATCGCGGTTACCCGGCTGCCACGCCTGATCAGGTGATGGCCGCCGTTGACTGGGCCTATGCGAACGACGTGCAGGTCATCACCCACGCCAATGGCGAGGCCGCTTCGGACCTACTAATTGCCGCCCACACCGTGGCGCAATTGAAGCACGGCGCCGACAAGGACCGTCGCCCCGTACTCATACATGGGCAGTTCCTACGGGAAGATCAGGTAAATGCCCTGCAGCGTCTGCAGCTGTTTCCCTCGCTGTTCCCCATGCACACTTTCTACTGGGGCGACTGGCACAGCGAGCACACCGTCGGTCCGGAACTGGCACAAAACATCTCACCCACCGGCTGGGTGCGCCAGCGCGGGATGAGGTTCTCCACCCACCACGATGCCCCCGTAGCCTTCCCGGACTCGATGCGCGTGCTGTATGCCACAGTCAACCGCATAGCTCGCGGCTCGGGCAAGGTAATCGGCCCTGAGCAGCGCGTTGATGTGCTCACCGCCCTCAAGGCCATGACAATCTGGCCAGCCTGGCAGCATTTCGAGGAGGACCGCAAAGGCTCTCTGGAAGTCGGCAAACTGGCCGACTTTGTGATTCTTTCCAAGGACCCGACGACCGTAAAAGCGACCACCCTGGACCAGTTGAAGGTGACCGAAACCATCAAGGAAGGCGAGACCATCTACCGGCTGAAGGACAGCCAGACTACCCGCCACACGCCAGACACGCTCTCACGGCTAGTGCATGCCCTGCAGGCCAATACAGGCAACGCTCATCTGCACCAACACGGTGAAACCTGTCCCAGCGAGGCTCTTTGGCAACTGAACGCTGCCTTAGCAGGCGAATCGCACTAAGCAAAGCCAGCCTGGCGGCTGCGCACCGCCAGGCCCCCAGAAGCCGCCGAATGCCACGAGCGCAACACCTATCAAAGCAGTCCCGGGCGAAGAATCCCACCTCGATACCCTTCAGTGGCTGCGCAAGCGCGACCGGGCAGAAAGCGATGCATCGCACGACGAGTTACGCCTTCGACTAATCACGCGACGCCAGTGGCTCGACTGCGCAAAGCCGAGCAGGCCATGCCCAGCACCATCGCGTGCGAACTCCCCCCCTTTAGCCCAAGACCTGCTCAGGCTCCGCCTGCACCGCAGGCTTCCAGTCCTTCAGCAACTTGCCCACCTTGTACCCCCGCCACCCCAGCATGCGCGTGGCCGTCAGCACGCCGGCCATCAGTGCGCCGCCAACGCCGGCGGTGACGGTGTCGGCGCCGGTCAGGTAGAGACCCTTGATCGGCGTCTGGCTGTGGATCCAGTGCTGGTCGAAGCGCTGCACCGTATGGTCGATGCCGTAGATCTCGCCCTGCTCGTTCCACTGGAACCACTCGGTGGACAGCGGCGTGGCCAGCTCGCAGAAATCCAGCGCGCCGCGCAACTGCGGCTGGTGACGATAGAGGGTCTCCAGCAATTGCTCGGTGAGCTGCGCCTTGAAGGCCTCGTAGTCGGCGCCGCGCTTGCCCCAGGTACTGCCCTTCCACGGCGCGAACCACTGCGGCAGCGTCGGCGCGACGATCTCCACCGTCGCCTTGTGCGGGTAGTGCGCATCCCAGCTGGGGTCCTTGGCCGAAGGGAAGCTGATGTAGATCAGCGGCATCGCTGGATTCTGCCCGCTCTCGAAGCTGCTGACGTTGTGGTCGTGGTCATGGCTCGGGTAGACCCAGTAGTTGGTCTTCGGCAGACCCAGCTCGGCGGCACTGCCCTTGAAACCGGCGTACAGGCACAGGGTCGCCGCCGACAGCTTCACCTGTTGCAGCGGCGCCAGCAGGCCATGCGCCTCGGCCACCTGCGGCTCCAGCAGGCGGGTGTAGGTCGGTACCAGGCCAGCGCAGCTGACGATCTGCGGCGCGCGAATCTCGAAACCGTCCTTGTGCAGGCGTACGCCCACGGCGCGGCCGTTCTCCACCAGGATTTTGTCCACGCCGGCATAGGTGAAGACGTTGCCGCCCGCCGCCTCGATCAGCGGGATGATGGTCTCGGAAATCCTGATCGCGCCGCCCACCGGGTAGTTGCCGCCGGTGATGTAGTGCTTGGCCACCATGGCATGCATGACGAAAGCCGCCTGCGCCGGCGGCAGGCCGTAGTCACCCCACTGGGCGGTGAGCACGCCAATCAGCTCCTGATTCTGCGTCAGGCCTTCCAGCACCTCGCGGGTGCTCTTGAAGAAATAGGCCGGCAGCCACAGGCGGCGCAGCCTCGCATAGAGCATGCCGAGCGAACGCGGCAGGGCCTGGCCGGCGAAGAAGCGCGGCACCCGCGCACTGACCTCGCTGAGCAGCTCGACATAGCGGTCGATGGCCTCTGCCTCGGTGGGGAAATGGCGCTTCATCTCGGCCTTGAACTCATCGCGACCGGCCACGTAGTCGTAGCTCTGCTCGCCAATCACGATGCGGTCGTAGTGTGCATCCATCGGCGCCCATTCCAGCTTGCCGTCGCTGATCACGTCGAACACCCGGCGGATCATCGACCAGGGTTTGTGCACCTCGCCGATGTAGTGCACGCCCACATCCCACTCGTAACCTTCACGCTCGTAGCTGTGGGTATAGCCGCCGGCCGTGTAGTGCTGTTCCAGCACACACACGCGCTTGCCCAGCTTGCTCAGCAGGGCGGCGGCGGTGAGGCCGCCGATGCCGGAGCCGATGACGATGGCATCGTAGTGATTGGCCGCCAGGCGCGGGCGGAAGCGAGTACCGGTGCGTTTCATGAGGATTCCTGCGTGATTGTTTTTATGCAAGTTTTTGCATACTAGCAGCAGATCATCTCCATGCAACTCTTTGCATAATCCGTATACTGCGGCGCACCGCCCTCGCCGAGTTCGTCCATGTCGCTCAAGCACGCCATCCTCATCCTCCTGGAAAGCGAACCGGGCAGCGGCTACGACCTGCTCAAACGCTTCAAGGAAGGCCTCGGCTACTTCTGGAACGCCAAGCACCAGCAGGTCTACCAGGAGTTGAAGAAGCTCAGCGAAGCCGGCTGGCTGGACTGCGAGGCGCAGGCGCAGGAAACGCGCCCGGACAAGAAGGTCTACCGCCTCACCCCGAGCGGCCACGCCGAGCTGCTGCGCTGGCTGGGCGAGCCGGTACAGCCGAACAAGATCAACGACGCGCTGCTGGTGAAGCTGTTCGGCGGCGCGCACACCTCGACCGCCAACCTGCGCGAGGAAATGCAGCGGCACGTGGCCGTGCACCGCAAGACCCTGGACAGCCTGCTGGCCATCGAGCGCGACTACCTGGCCCTGCCCGCCGAACAGCGACGGGCCCTACGCCTGCCCTACCTGACCCTGCGCCGCGGCATTCTTGGCGAACAGTCCTGGCTGGCCTGGGCAGCCGAAGTGGAGATGGCACTGGACGCCGACTGACAGGGCTGCCAGACGCATGGCGAAGCGCTAGACTGCCAGCAAAAAGCCAGCACCCCGCGAGCCCGGCATGTCCGCCAGCACCCTTTCCATTTCGCCCGACCAGCTCTGCGTGGGCCTCTATATCCACCTCGACCTGAGCTGGTGGGAACACAATTTCACGTTCAGCCAGTTCAAGATCAAAGATGAAAAGCAGATCCAGGCTCTGCGTGCGCTGGGTCTGAAGCAACTGCGCTACGAACCGGCGCGCAGTGACTGCGAGCCGCTGGCGCTGACAGCAGAAACAGCGCCTGCCGCCCCCGAAGCACCACGCCCCGACCCGGAGGAGTTGGCTCGCCAGGCCCGCGCCGCCAAACTGGGTGCCCTGCGCAAGCGCCTGGCGGAAGTGGATCGCACCTTCATCCAGGCCAGCCAACGGGTCAAATCACTCAACCAGACTCTGCGCAGCCAGCCGGAACATGCCATCCAGCAGGCAGGCGAAGTGGTGCGCGAGCTGGTCAGCGCCCTCAGCGGCGAGGACGGCGCAGCCCTGCACAGCATCAACGGCAAGGCCGCCGAGGACGCCTATCTGCATCCGCTCAATGTCACCGTGCTGTCGGTGATGCTCGGCCGTCAGCTTGGCTTCGACTCCGAGGCCTGCCACAGCTTGGGCCTGGGCGCCCTGTTGCACGACATCGGCAAGCTGCAGATTCCCAGCAAGGTGCTGCTCAAGAGCGAGCCGCTGACCCGCCCGGAGCAGCAACTGCTGCAACTGCATTGCGAGTTCGGCGTGCGCCACGGCCACGAGCTGATGCTCGACGACGAGGTACTGCGGATCATCCAGGAGCACCACGAATACTGCGACGGCAGCGGCTACCCGAAGGGCCTGCGCGAGGCCGCCATCGGCCGCCTGAGCCGGGTAGTGAGCCTGGTCAACGCCTTCGACAACCTGTGCAACCCGCTCGACCCGCGCCAGGCGCTCAGCCCCCACGAAGCCCTGGCGCTGATGTTCAAACAGCAGCGCGAACGCTTTGATGAGGTAGCGCTCAAGACCTTCATCCGCGGCATGGGCATCTACCCGCCCGGCAGCCTGGTGCAACTGGAAGACGAGCGCTATGCCCTGGTTCTGGGTATGCACCCGAGTCTGCCGCTGCGGCCCACGCTGATCATCTACGAGCCCGAGATTCCCAAAGCCGAGGCGCTGATCGTCAACCTCGAACAGGAACCCAAGCTGGCCATCGCCCGCAGCCTCAGGCCTGCGCAGCTGCCGGTGGAGGCCCTGGAATACCTGGACCCGCGCCAGCAAATCACCTATTACGTCGACCCGCGCCAACGCGGAAAATAGCCGGTCGCACGCGGCCCGCCTAAACTCAGCTGCGCCCACCCGAAGTAGATACGGCCACCATGCATCAGCCGCGTTTTTCCGACTTGCACGAGATACCGCCCAGAGCCTTCAGCCCGGCCGCCATTGGCCTGCAACTAAGCCCCTGGATGCTGGTGGGGCTGGGCGCCTGGGGCGGCCTACCGCTGTGGATCTGCCTGTTCTGCGGCCTGTGCCTGAATCTCGGCCTGCTCCCGGCCTTGGCCACGGCCACCCACTGGCGCGCGTTGATGCAGCCGCGCCCCAGCAGCCCCGAGCCCCCCGAATGGGCTCTCCCCCTGGCAGACCAACTGGACACCCTGCGCACCCACCAGCACGTGCAGCTCGAACAGCTGCAGCAGCAACTGCACCGCCAGGAGGAAGCCCGGACACAGCAGTGGCAGGCATTACGCGAGCAGCTGCAGCAGCACGCCACCCAGGCCCGCCAGTTGCTCGAATCGCTGCCAGCGCAGGATGAAGCCGACAGCCAAGCCATCCAGCGGGTGCTCGACAATCTGCACGGGCATCAGCACCAGGCTGCCACCCAGGCGGGTGAGTTGGCCGAATGCCTGCAAGTCATTGCCCAGCAGGCCGACAGCATTCTGCGCGCTACCGAAGATATGGACTCGATCGCCAAGCAGACCAACCTGCTGGCCCTCAATGCGGCCATCGAGGCAGCACGGGCCGGCGATACTGGCCGTGGCTTTGCCGTGGTGGCGGATGAGGTGCGCGCGCTGTCCAGCCGCTCCACCGACTTCTCCCTGTCCATCCGCCGCACCATCGATGACATGCTCGCAGCCCTGCAGCAGGCGGATGCGCAGGCCAGGCGATTGACGGACAGCGACGCCCAGCACAGCGAACAGGCCCTGCTACAGATCGCCGATCAGTTGACGTATAGCCGGGAGCAGCAGGCGCAGAGCCAGGACACGGCGCAGCAACTGGGCACATTGCTGCAGGCCAGCAGCGCAGCAACGTTATTGCCCCTGAGCGAGACGCCGCCAGCGGCGCTGCCTGCCCTGGGCGAGCACGACCAGGCGCTGGCCGAACTGGCGGCACGCCTGCGCGCGCAGGCGTCAGTCGGCAATTAGCCAGTCCAGGCGAAAATCACCCTGGCTCTGCGCCAGCTTGCCGGCCAGCCAGGGCAACAGCTGCTTGAGCTCGTCCTCCAGACCCCAGGGCGCGTTGGCGATGGCCAGGCCGGAGCCGGCCAGGCGGCTGGCGTCGTCCGCCGGATGGACGAACAGTTCGGCGCGCAGCAACTTGGGCGCGCTGGACTTGCCCAACGCCTGGTAGAAACGCTTGAGCTGGCGCTCGTCCTTGATCGGGTACCAGATCGCCACCACCGTCTGGCGCATGCGGCCGATGGCCTCGTCCAGCGCAGTAACGCAACGCTCCAGCTCGTCGGCCTTCTCGAACGGCGGGTCGATCAGCAGCAACGCGCGCTTCTCCGCCACCGGCAGCAAGGCGCGCGGCACGTGCCAACCCTCGCCCAGGTGCACCGCCACGCGGTGATCGCGCTTCATGTTGTCCTTGAGCAGCTGGCCATCTTCCGGGTGTTTCTCGTTGAGCAGCACGCGGTCCTGCTCGCGGCTCAGTTGCCGCGCCAGCTCCGGTGAGCCGGGGTAGTAGCGCAACTGGCCGTTCGGGTTGAGCGCGCGCAGCACGCCAAAGTAGTCGGCAGTCAGTTCGGGCAGTTCCTGCTCGTCCCACAGCCGACCGATGCCTTCCTGCCACTCGCCGGTGCGACTGGCCTGGTCGCCCTGCAGGTCATACAGGCCGACGCCGGCGTGGCTGTCCAGGCAGACGAACGGCGCCTCCTTGCGCGACAACAGCGCGATGATGCGACTCAGCGTGATGTGCTTGAGAACGTCGGCGTGATTGCCGGCATGGAAGGCGTGGCGGTAGTTCATGAGTGTGTTACCTGAAGCGGGACCTGGAGCGGGTCGCGAATTGTAGCCCGAAGGGACGAGCGCATCAGGTTCTGGCGCCGTATTAGCAGTGTGAATCTTGCTAGGCGACCTCTATTCACCATCTTAGACTCGCAAAAGATCCCACCGGAGACGCCTCCCATGTCCGAGACCCTGCTCAGCTCCCGCAACCTGGCCTTCGAGCTCTATGAAGTACTCGACGCCGAAGCCCTGACCCAGCGCGAGCGCTTCGCCGACCACAACCGCGAAACCTTCGATGCCGCCATCGCCACCGCCCGCGGCATCGCCGAAGAGCTGTTCGCGCCGCACAACCGCAAGAACGACGAGCACGAGCCGCAGTACGTGAACGGCGCCGCCGAGCTGATCCCGGAAGTGGCACCAGCGCTCAAGGCCTTCCACGAGGCCGGCTTCCTCAACGCCACCCGCGACTTCGAGCACGGCGGCATGCAGCTGCCCAACCTGCTGTCGCAGGCCTGCTTCGCCCACTTCCAGTCGGCCAACTGCGCCACCAGTTCCTACTCCATGCTGACCATGGGCGTAGCCAACCTGATCGAGGCCTTCGGCAGTGACGAGCAGAAGCAGCGCTTCTTGCAGCCGATCATCGACGGCCGCTTCTTCGGCACCATGGCGCTGACCGAGCCGCACGCAGGCTCCTCGCTGTCCGACATCCGCACCAAGGCCGAACCGCATGCCGATGGCAGCTACCGCCTCAAGGGCAACAAGATCTTCATCTCCGGCGGCGACCAGCCGATCTCCGAGAACATCGTGCACATGGTGCTGGCTAAGCTGCCGGATGCCCCGCCCGGTGTTAAGGGCATCAGCCTGTTCATCGTGCCCAAGTTCCATGTCAACGACGATGGCAGCCTGGGCGCCCGCAACGACGTGACCCTGGCCGGCCTGTTCCACAAGATGGGCTGGCGCGGCACCACCTCCACCGCGCTGAACTTCGGCGATAACGGCGAGTGCGTCGGCTACCTAGTGGGCAAGCCGCACCACGGCCTGGCCTACATGTTCCAGATGATGAACGAGGCGCGCATCGGTGTCGGCATGGGCGCCATCATGCTCGGCTACGCCGGCTACCTCTATTCGCTGGACTACGCACGCAACCGCCCGCAAGGCCGTCACGCCGATGGCAAGGACCCGAGCAGCCCGCAGATTTCCATCGTCGAACACGCCGACGTGCGGCGCATGCTGCTGACCCAGAAGGCCTACGTGGAAGGCGCCTTCGACCTCGGCCTGTACGCCGCCCGCCTGTTCGACGACACCCAGACCCTGGAGACCGAGGGACAGCGCAAGACCGCCCTGGAGTTGCTCGACCTGCTCACCCCCATCGTCAAGTCCTGGCCCTCGGAGTTCTGCCTCAAGGCCAACGAGCTGGCCATCCAGATCCTCGGCGGCCACGGCTACACCCGCGAATACCCGGTCGAGCAGTACTACCGCGACAACCGCCTCAACCCGATCCACGAGGGCACCCACGGCATCCAGTCGCTCGACCTGCTGGGCCGCAAGGTGTCGATGAACGGCGGTGCTGCGCTCAAGCAGCTGATGGGCCTGATCCAGGGCACCTGCCAGCGCGCCACCCAGCACGAGTCGCTGAACGCCCTGCGCCAACCGCTGGAGCAACTGGTCAACCGCCTCGGTAGCGTTACGCTCGCCCTGCTCGGTGATCTGATGGCCGGCAAGGTCAACCAGGGCCTGGCCAACTCGGCGCTCTATCTCAAGGTCTTCGGCCACGCGGTTATCGGCTGGCGCTGGCTGGAGCAGGCGATCCGCGCCGAAGAGGGCCTGGCTTCCGGCAACCCTGCCGACGCCGACTTCTACAAAGGCAAGCTGCAGGCCGCGCGTTACTTCCTGACCTGGGAGGTACCCAGCTGTCACCACGAGCTGGCGATTCTTGAAGCCCGTGACGATACCTGCCTGGGCATGCAAGACGGCTGGTTCTGATCTCGCTAAGCATCTGAATTCACTTGGAAAGCAAAGCCCCGCCAGTGCGGGGCTTTTGTTTTGACAGCCACGCGAAGCCACGGGTTAGAATCGGGCACGGCCCCTGCATAGACAGAGGGGTCTTCCCTTTTTTTTGCACGGAGCATGCCTTGGACGCCAGCGCCATCAACAGCCTGTTTCTGATCGGTGCGCTGCTGGTAGGCATGAGCATCCTGGTCAGCGCCTTCGGCTCGCGCTTCGGCATCCCGATCCTGGTGATCTTCCTCGCCGTGGGCATGCTCGCCGGCGTGGACGGCCCGGGCGGCATCGTTTTCAACGACTATTCCACCGCCTATCTGGTCGGCAACCTGGCACTGGCGGTGATCCTGCTCGACGGTGGTATGCGCACCCGCGTCTCCAGTTTCCGCGTGGCGCTATGGCCCTCACTGTCCCTGGCCACCCTCGGCGTGCTGATTACCGCTGGCCTGACCGGCGTGGCAGCCGCCTGGCTGTTCGACCTGACATGGATGGAAGGGTTGCTGATCGGCGCCATCGTCGGCTCCACCGACGCTGCTGCGGTGTTTTCCCTGCTCGGCGGTCGAGGCCTCAACGAGCGGGTCAGTGCCACCCTGGAGATCGAATCCGGCAGCAACGACCCGATGGCGGTGTTCCTCACCGTGACCCTGATCGACATGCTGCTCAAGGGCCAAGCCGGCCTCAGCTGGAGCTTCGCCGTGCACCTGCTGCAGCAGTTCGGTCTTGGCACCCTGCTCGGTTTCGGCGGTGGCTGGCTGTTACTGCAACTGGTCAACCGCATCACCCTGGCCGGGGGACTGTATCCACTGCTGGTGGTCAGCGGCGGCCTGATGATATTCGCCATCACCAACGCCGCGGGCGGCAGCGGCATCCTGGCTATCTACCTGTGCGGCCTGCTGCTGGGCAACCAGCCGATCCGCTCGCGCCACGGCATCCTGCACATGCTCGATGGCCTGGCCTGGCTGGCACAGATCGGCATGTTCCTGGTGCTCGGCCTGCTGATTACGCCACATGAGCTACTGCCTATCGCCGTGCCGGCCCTCGGCCTGGCCCTGTGGATGATCCTGTTCGCCCGCCCTCTGTCGATCTTCCTCGGCCTGCTGCCATTCCGCGCCTTCCATGACCGCGAGAAGGCCTTCATTGCCTGGGTCGGCCTGCGTGGCGCAGTGCCGATCATTCTCGCCGTGTTCCCGCTGATGGCGGGCCTGGAGAACGCGCAACTGTTTTTCAACGTGGCCTTCTTCATCGTTCTGATCTCGCTGCTGCTGCAGGGCACCAGCCTGCCGCTGGCTGCCAAACTAATGAAAGTGACCGTGCCGCCAGACCCGGCGCCGATTTCCCGGGCCGGCCTGGAAGTCCACCCCACCAGCCAGTGGGAGCTGTTCATCTACCGCCTGGGGGCCGAAAAGTGGTGCATCGGCGCCCCCTTGCGCGCGCTGAAGATGCCCGAAGGCACGCGCGTGGCCGCGCTGTTCCGCGGCGAGGAGCTGCTCCACCCGTCCGGCAGTACCACCTTGCAGGAGGCCGATATTCTCTGCGTGATTGGCCATGAACATGACCTGCCTGCCCTCGGCAAGCTGTTCAGCCAGGCCCCGCAGCGTGGCAAGGATCTGCGCTTCTTCGGCGACTTCGTGCTGGAAGGTGACGCCGAACTGGGCGCTGTCGCCACCCTCTATGGTCTCAAACTCGGTGACGAGGACGGCACCCAGCCCCTGGGCCGCTTCATCGCGCACGAGATTGGCGGCGAGCCGGTGGTCGGTGATCAGGTGGAATGGAACGGCCTGACCTGGACCGTCGCACTGATGGAAGGGAACAAGGTGCGCAAAGTCGGCGTCAAATTCCCCGAAGGTCAGAACAAACCGGGTCCCGGCCTGTTCCTCTAGGCATGTACCCACCCCAGCGCCGATGGCGCAGCTGACATATCATTAGCCACAATTTTCCGCACGAGCCGCAATCGCGACCATGTCCTTACTGCGCCCACTGTTTACCGGCCTGCTGCTCAGTCTTTGCCTGAGCACCCAGCCACTGGCGGCCGAGCTTCCCTCGGCCACTGCCCTGCAGCAAAACCTCGACAGCTTGAGCGAACGCAAGCTTCCTGAGGCCGAGCACAACGCCCTGAAAGGCCATCTCGAAGCCACTCTGGGCTTTCTCGCCAGCCGCGATGACAGCCAGCAGCGACTGACCTCGCTCAAGCGCCAGCTGCGTGATGCCCCCAAGCTGATCACCGATGCCCAGCGCGAGCTGAAGCAACTCAAGGGAGACACAGCGCAAGACATTGCCAAACGCTATGCCGGCGCCAACGTCACGCGCCTGGAGCAGATGCTCAGTGAACGCAGCAATCAGCTGAGTGCCTGGCAGCAGCAACTGGCCGAGGCCAACAGCCTGCTGATCACCGCACAGACCCGCCCGGAGCGGGCGCAAACCGAGATCAGCAACAACCAGAACCGCGCCCTGCAGATCAACAACCAGTTGAAGAGTGGCAAGGATGGCAACCGTCCACTGAGCAACGAGCAACGCGACCGCCTGAACGCCGAGCTGGCCGCCCTGGAGGCGCAGACCGTGCTGCGCCGCGAGGAACTGGCCGGCAACAGCTTGCTGCAGGACCTGGGCAACGCCCGCCACGATCTCCTGCAAGAGCGTATCCGGCGCGTCGAGCAGGAAAGCCTCGACCTGCAGGCCCTGATCAGCGCTAAACGCCGGGAAAGCTCGGAACAGACCGTCGCCGAACTTTCTCGCGAGGTCGAGAAGGCCACGCCGGACAGCCTGGTCGCGCGGGAAAGTGCCTCCAACCTGAAGATTTCCGACTACCTGCTGCGCGCCACCGACCGGCTCAACGAACTGAATCGCCTGAACCTGGAGACCAAGCAGCAGCTGGATAACGTCAACCAGGCCGCCAACGCCCTGGAAGAGCAGATCGAGGTGCTCAAAGGCAGCCTGCTGCTGGCCAAGATCCTTTACCAGCAGAAGCAGGCCCTGCCGAAGCTGCAACTGGACAACAACCTGGCCGATGAAATCGCCGACATCCGTCTGTACCAGTTCGAACTGAACCAGGCCCGCGACAAGCTGGGCAACCTGCAGGACTACGTCGACGGCCTGCTGGTCGGTCAACCCGCCGACCAGGCCACACCACAGCTGCGCGCCACCCTGCTGGAGCTGGCCACCACCCGCAGCCAGCTGCTCGACCGCATGAGCAGCGACCTCAACGCCCTGCTCAATGCCTCCATCACCCTGCAGCTCAATCAGAAGCAACTGCAACAGGTGGCCAGCAACCTGCGCGCCACCCTCGACGAGCAGATGTTCTGGATTCCCAGCAACAAGCCGCTCGACCTGGACTGGCTGAAACTGGTGCCCGGCCTGCTCGAACGCCAGCTGGACAGCATCGCCTGGGGCTCCTCGATCAAGGAGCTGGGCGCCGGCCTGATCGATCGACCCTGGTTGTTCGTGCCCTTGCTCCTGCTGATTGGCGCCCTGATCTGGCGCAGAAACTGGCTCTACAGCAAGCTCAGCGCGGTGCACCAGGACATCGGCCACTATAAGCACGATAGCCAGCTGCACACTCCACTGGCCCTGTTGATCAATGTGCTGCTGGCGCTGCCGGTGGCCTTGTTCCTGGCCCTGGGCGGCCTGGCGCTGCTGCTCGATGCGCGTGGCCAGAACGCCACGCTCGGCAGTGCCTTGCTGGACATGGCCCAAGCCTGGATGGTGTTCTACACCCTCTATCGCATCCTCGCCCCTGGCGGCGTTGGCGAAGTGCACTTCCGCTGGCCACGCCCCCAGGTGCATTACCTGCGTCAGCAGGCGCGCAGCCTGGGTCTGGTGGTACTGGCCCTGGTTGCCGTGGTCACAGTGGCAGAACACCAGCCAGCCATGCTGGCCGATGACGTGATCGGCGTATTCGTGGTGCTCGCCTGCTACACCCTGATGGCCGTGCTGCTCAGCCGCCTGCTGCTGTCCGGGCCAATGCGCGAAAACACCTCGCCATTCCGCCTGCTGCTGGGGCTGACCTTCACCTTGCTGCCCATCGGCTTGATCGTGGCGGTGGGCTTTGGCTACTACTACACGGCCCTCAAGCTCAGCGACCGCCTGATCGACACCCTCTACCTGCTGATCCTGTGGCTGCTGCTGGACGCCATCTTCGAGCGCGGCCTCAGCGTGGCGGCTCGTCGCCTGGCCTACCAGCGCGCACTGGCCAAACGACAGAGCGCGGAGAGCGCCGACAGCGATGTGCCGCTCGAAGAGCCGACTCTGGGCATCGAGCAGATTAACGAGCAGTCCATGCGCCTGATCCGCCTGGCCCTGCTGGCCGGTTTCATCGGCTGCCTGTATCTGGTCTGGGCCGACCTGATCAGCGTCTTCACCTACCTGGACAACATCACCCTGTACGAATACAGCAGCGGCACAGGCGACGCCATGGTCATGGTGCCGATCAGCCTGCTGGATGTCCTGGGTGCACTGATCATCATCGGCATCAGCACGGTGCTGGCCCGTAACCTGCCAGGCTTGCTCGAGGTACTGGTACTGTCGCGCCTGAAACTGGCCCAAGGCAGTGCCTACGCCACCACCACCCTGCTCTCCTACGCGCTGGCCGGCATCGGCTTCGTGGCCACGCTGTCCACCCTCGGCCTGAGCTGGGACAAGCTACAGTGGCTGGTCGCCGCGCTGTCGGTGGGTATCGGCTTCGGCATGCAGGAGATTTTCGCCAACTTTATCTCCGGTCTGATCATCCTGTTCGAGCGCCCGGCGCGCATCGGCGATGTGGTCACCATCGGCAACCTGTCCGGCACGGTCAGCCGCATCCGCATCCGCGCCACCACCATTACCGACTTCGACCGCAAGGAAATCATCGTCCCCAACAAGACCTTCATCACCGACCAGTTGATCAACTGGTCGCTGACCGACACGGTCACTCGCGTGACCCTGCAGATTGGCGTCGGCTACGGCTCCGACCTGGAACTGGTACGCAAGCTGCTGCTGCAGGCTGCACGCGAGAACCCGCGCGTACTGCGCGACCCGGAGCCGCTGGTGTACTTCCTCACCTTCGCCGAAAGCACCCTCAACCACGAGCTGCGCATCCACGTGCGCGATCTTGCCGACCGCAACCCGGCGATCGACGAAATCAACCGTTTCATCGACCGCGAGTTCCGCGCCAACGGCATCGAGATAGCCTTCCGCCAGCTCGACGTGCATGTGAAGAACATCGATGGCGGCGAATACCAGCTGATTCAGCGCAAGCACGACACGGACAAAGGGCAAAACGCCGGCACGCTCCCCGAGCCACCCGCTGACGAGTAAGCGTACTGGCGCTGAACGACAAGCCCGAGCACAATGCTCGGGCTTTTTCGTTGGAGCCCGCCGTTGAAAGCCCTCGCCGATCTCGTGTTCGACAACCGCTTCGCCCGCCTGGGGGATGCCTTCTCCAGTGCCGTGCTGCCCGAGCCTCTGGATGAACCGCGTCTGGTCGTTGCCAGCCCGCAGGCCATGGCCCTGCTCGATCTCGACCCCGCCGAAGCCGAGTCCGAGCTGTTCGCCCAGCTGTTTTCCGGACACAAGCTATGGAGCGAGGCCGAGCCGCGCGCCATGGTCTATTCCGGGCATCAGTTCGGCGTCTACAACCCACGACTGGGTGACGGCCGCGGCCTGCTGCTGGGCGAGGTGGTCAATGACGCCGGCGAGCACTGGGACCTGCACCTCAAGGGTGCCGGCCAGACGCCCTACTCGCGCATGGGTGATGGTCGCGCCGTGCTGCGCTCATCGATCCGCGAATTCCTTGCCAGCGAGTACCTGCACGCCTTGGGCATCCCCAGTTCACGCGCCTTGTGCGTCACCGGCTCCAGCACCCCAGTGTGGCGCGAGCGTCAGGAGACGGGCGCCATGCTGCTGCGCCTGGCGCCCAGCCATGTACGCTTCGGCCACTTCGAGTACTTCTATTACAGCAACCAGCACGAACGCCTGCGCGAGCTGGGTGAGCATGTGCTGATCAACCATTACCCCGAGTGTCAGGCCGCAGAAAATCCCTGGGCGGCGATGTTCCGCGAGATCGTCGAACGCAATGCCGAGCTGATCGCCAAATGGCAGGCCTATGGCTTCTGCCACGGGGTGATGAACAGCGACAACATGTCGATCCTCGGCATCACCTTCGACTACGGCCCCTACGCCTTCCTCGACGACTTCGATGCCAACCACATCTGCAACCATTCCGACGACAGCGGCCGCTACAGCTTCAGCAACCAGGTGCCCATCGCCCACTGGAACCTGGCTGCCCTGGCCCAGGCATTGACGCCCTTTGTCGAGGTGGAGCAGTTGCGCGAGACGCTTGGCCTGTTCCTGCCGCTGTACCAGACCCACTACCAGGACCTGATGCGCCGGCGCCTCGGCTTCACCCAGGCGGAAGAGGGCGACGACGAGCTGATCGAACGCCTGCTGCCATTGATGCAGACCAGCGCCGTGGACTACTCGCTGTTTTTCCGTCGTCTCGGCGAGCAGGCTCCCGCCGATGCACTCAAGCAATTGCGCGAAGACTTCGTCGACCTGGCCGGCTTCGACCAGTGGAGTGACGCCTACATCGCCCGCGCCGCCCGCGAAACCAACGACCAGCATGCCCGCCGCTCACGCATGCACGCGGTCAACCCGCTCTACATGCTGCGCAACTACCTGGCACAGAACGCCATCACCGCCGCCGAACAGGGCGACTACGGCCCGGTGCGTGAACTGCACGCCGTGCTGTCACGCCCGTTCGAGGAACAACCCGGCATGCAGCGCTACACCGAACGCCCGCCGGAGTGGGGCAAGCACCTGGAAATCAGCTGCTCGTCATAGGCTCAGGACTGAGTAGAACAGCGGTGAGCCCGTCCCAGTATAGGAAGTGCCTTGGCCACGACAGGGAACTCCCAGTGGGAGCGGCTTCAGCCGCGATTGCTTCACCGCCCCGCGCAAGCTTTCACTGCTGCGCCACTTTCTGCGCACACGCCACGACCGATAGCACCCAAGCCCCCGTTCCCTGGGCTGTTATGCCCCTGCGCAAGCCCCTGCACAGCCCTGCGCCAGTTGTTGCGCAACCTTTCGTGACCGCCCGCACAGGGCGCTGATCCTGCCGGTTGCTGTTGCCCTGCAGCCTGCGTCGTTACTGACTTCTCTCCAGCTGGCACGCCCCTTGTACGCCTTCGAGCGCCCGGATCATCCCGATCCCCGTCTCAACGCAAAGGAGAGCACCATGCCAACACCCGCGTACCTGTCCCTCGAAGGCACCAAGCAAGGCCTGATCACCGCCGGCACCTTCACCGAGGACTCGGTCGGCAACATCTTCCAGGAAGGTCACGAGGATCAGATCCT